>JAYOEU010000013.1:0-41941 GCA_038116915.1 Alphaproteobacteria bacterium | reverse complement strand
GTTGCAGTTGTTTTAACCGCAGCCAGATGTCTCAAAAAACCCTGACGCACCCCAACCTCGACCTTATAGCGTCCGATTCGCACGAGCGCACCCTGGTCAAGTGTATAGGCAAGCAGTGTCGCACCGTCGGTCGCGAGGCCGACCGTGGTACGGTCGGGCGCCCTGCCTCGGCTCACCTCGGCAAGATAGTCGGGCATGCGGGCGAGGACATCGCGTTCTTCGCGGCGTAGATCGCTCTTCAGCTCGACAACGGTAGCACCCCATGCCACGTCAATTCGGCCACTGTTGTCTACTAGATAACGTTCGTGTTCCAATTCGCTAAATGCGGCGCCAAAGCCTTCTCGCAGCAACTCCGTGACAAGGCCGCGCAACGCTTCATGTCGAGGCCGGGAAGCCATGGATCTGACGATGTCGGGCAGTCGTTCGCCTCGCCAACCGTTTGTCACGTTTCCACTCCCGCTCGGTAATTGCACCGTTGCCGCCGCATGTATGAGAGCTTAGGTTGCAAATATGAGATACGCACAACAAGACTTGTTTGCGCAAGACGATGCCGAGCGCAAGACCTTCCCAGAGTCACGGCGGGCAGAAATTCGGTCGCGCCTGGAAGCGACGCTCGTCAAGCTTGAGGCGGCGGAGACTTACCCCTGGCGTGATCCGCTAGACGCCGTGCACGAGGAGAACCGCTTCCAACGCGATACCGAACTGCTTGGTGAAGAGGGCGCCCTCCTTTGGGCCCGATTCGACAAGGAGATGGATCGGTTGCACGAAATGCGATTGTCTCAAGAGGCTCGCTCGGCCGAGTCGACTAACTGAACAGAAAGTTATCGGATTCCATCAGAGATCGCGGCGGCATTGCCGGAGCATGCCGCGCGGTCGGACCAGCTACGACGGATGCAGGCCTAGATGTCGGGCCGCCCTTCCCTCACCCATCGGGCCTTGGCGTCTTGAACGGGCCGAAGCGCGTCAACAGCCAGCCGATCGCGATGCCCAGCGGCAGCACCAGGACGAGGTTCAGGATCGGCGCCACGACTAGGCTGATCGCCGCGGTCGAGGAGGTCGAGCTTTCCACCGCGATGTAGGTGTCGATATCGAACAGCAGCACCCCGATCACCGCCGGCAGGATCAGCACCGCGTCAACCGCCCGGCGCTCAATCAGAAGACAGATCCCATAGATCGCAAGCGGCAGGACGAACATCAGGAGCGCCGCGAGCCCGGTCTCGGCGAGCTCGAGATCGGTCTCGGACGGCGACAGGGCCGTAAATCCTGAATTCGCGACCATCGTGAAGAGTTGAAACGCGATCCCCGCGCATGCCAGACCCGTCGCGATCCCCCGTATCGTCACCATCGATGCCATTTCTTTCCGGCGCGGCCCGGCGGATTTCTGTTTTCGATTTCCGGATGATCTCGGCCTCGCCGGAACCAAGCATCCGCTAAAACATCGCGGAAAGACATCCCGAAAATCATCGCGGCCCGGGCAATCGCCTGATCGCCGTGGTGATATCTCGACCCGCTCGAGGGGGTTCGCCGCGCGGAGATGCCCCGCGGGGCCGGGGTTTGGCGTACACTCGACCAAGCGCGCTTTTGGCCCGCCGTCCGGCCGAGACCCGTGCTGGCGGCGGGAGATGGCACCAACGGAGGATATCCGATGGCGAATGACGACATAGCTCCTTCTTGCGAGGCCGAGACGGAAAGGCGGATCACCGGCTGGCTGGAGCGGTTCGAGGCCGCGCTCGCCCGCCGCGATGCGGACGGCCTTGCGGCCCTCTTCCAAACCGACGGCATCTGGCGCGATGTGGTGGCGCTGAGCTGGCATCTGCGCACCACCGTGAGGGATGGCGAGGTCGCGGCGGCCCTGCTCGATCATGCGGCCGGCACCAAACCGCACGGCTTCCGGATCGCCGAGGAAAGGACACCGCCACGCTGGGTGACCCGCGCCGAAACCCGAACCCTGGAATGCCTCATCGCCTTCGAGACCGAGGCAGGGCGCTGCAGCGGGGTTCTGCGGCTGGTGCCGGACAGCGCCGGCGACCTCGTCGCCTGGACCCTGATCACCAATCTCGAGGAACTGAAGGACTTCGAGGAACAGATCGGCGAGCGGCGCCCGTCGGGCGAGAACTATTCCCGCAGCTTCGGCGCCGGCAACTGGCTGGACATGCGCGATGAGATCCGCGCCTATAAGGACCGGGATCCGGCGGTGATCGTTGTCGGCGGCGGACAGGCCGGGCTCGCGATCGCCGCCAGGCTTGGTCAACTGAACATCGACACCCTCATCGTTGACCGGCACGCGCGGATCGGCGACAACTGGCGCAAGCGTTATCACTCGCTGACCCTGCACAACGAGGTCTATGCCAACCACTTCCCCTACATGTCCTTCCCGACCACCTGGCCGACCTATGTGCCGAAGGACAAGATCGCCAACTGGTTCGAGTCCTATGTCGACGCGCTGGAGCTGAATTTCTGGACCAGCACCGAGCTGGTCAGGGGTCGCTACGACGAGGCGGCGCGAAGCTGGACCGTGACCTTGCGCCACGGCGACGGGAGCGAGCGGGTGATGCGGCCACGGCACCTGGTCTTCGCCACCGGCGCCAATACCCGGCCCCATATCCCGGATCTGCCGGGTCTCAAGGACTTCGCCGGCGAGGTCACCCATTCCGAGGGCTATACCACCGGTGCGGCCTGGAAGGGCAAGAAGGCGCTGGTGCTCGGCACCGGCAACAGCGGCCATGACTCGGCCCACGATCTTTACGAGAGCGGCGCCGAGGTCTCACTCATCCAGCGCGGGTCCAGCGGCGTCATCAGCCTCGAATCCGGGCGCCTGCTCTACAGCCTCTATGCCGAGGGGCCGCCGATCGAGGATTGCGACCTGCTCGCCACCGCAACCCCCTACCCGGTTCTGGTGAAGGGCTTTCAGGCGGTCACCGCCGAAATGCGCCGGCGCGACAAGCGCATCCTCGACGGGTTGCGGGCGCGCGGCTTCAAGATCGATTTCGGCGAGGACGATACCGGCATCCAGATGAAGTATTTTCGCCGGGGCGGCGGCTATTACATTGATGTCGGCTGCTGCGATCTGATCATCGACGGCAAGATCCCGCTGCTGCAATGGGGCGATATCGAGCGTTTCGTGCCGGAGGGCGCGCTGATGACGGACGGCAGGGTGGCGCCGGCCGACCTGCTGGTGCTCGCCACGGGCTATCGCGGTTTGCAGGATCTGGTGCGCGAGCTGCTGGGCGACGCGGTCGCCGAGCGTACCGGCACGATCTGGGGCTTCGGCGAGGACGGCGAGCTGCGCAACATGTTCCGCCGCACCGGTCAGCCCGGCCTCTGGTTCACCGCCGGCAGTCTCGCCATGAGCCGGATCTATTCGAAGTATCTCGCGCTGCAGATCAAGGCCTGCGAGGAAGGCCTGATGCCGCTGCAAACACCAGTGGAAACACCCCTGCCCGGACTCGCGGCCTAGCCGCATAAAGCGGAAATCCTCGATGTGTTCCGTCGCCCTGGCGTAAGGCAGGGCCGGGCTCTGGATCTTCCGCGTGACGGATCAAATCCGTCAACCGGGACGCCAAGGGCTTTGGCGGGATGCGATCAATACCGCTCCAAGGCCCTGCCTTGCGCCAGGGCGGCGGGAGGGCCTAGCCGGTTACCGCATCGAAGATCCGGGCCGCGTCGTCCATCTGGTCGAGGTTGAGACAGGCCTCAAGCGCCTGTTTTGCCCTTTCCTCGCCGAGGACCGGGACCACCAGCGACATGAACTTCTCGGACAGGCGGCGCTCCTGCAGGTCGATATCCGACGATGGCACCCCGGCGTCGGACTTGCCCACCAGGCTGCGGCCATCGGCGAGATCCACCACGACTTCCGCCTGCATCCGGCTATCCAGCGGCTTGGCCACGATCTCCACCTTACGGCGCAGATCGACGAGATCATTCCGGTTCGCGGCCTCATCGGTATAGCTGCCCATCGCCCCGGTATCGATGCCCGAGAGCACCATGGCGGCGGTATGGCGCATGGAGAACTTGATCTCGAGGCCGGTTTTCGGCTCGGGAATATTGCAGACCGTGAAATGGGTCTCCGGCACATGCTCGCGCACCGCGACCACCTGCTCCGGCTTGATCCCCGCTTCGTCGCGAAGCTTACGCAGGGCATCAATTCCCGCATGGGTCAGGTAGCAGGCGGCATGATACTTGAAGAGATTTTCCTCGACCGCGAACCGGCCGTTGGACTTGGGATAGACCGGCAGAGGCACGAAACCCTCGGCCTGGGTCGCGGCGAAGCCGTTCTCGCCCTCGATCGCGTTCTCGCGGCTGGTGAAGCCCTTGCCGGCGAGCCTGGCGGCGAGCAAACCGTTGGCGGACGCCTTGCCGGCGTGGAACGGCTTGCATTCGGTGCCGAACATGATGCGCAGGCCGGCGGCCTGGGTCGCGGCGATGCCGAGCGCGGCGGTCGCCTGATGGGCATCCAGGCCCAACGCGTTCGCGGCCGCGGCCGCAGAGCCGAAGGTGCCGATGGTTCCCGTCGAATGCCAGCCGTTGTCGATATGCGGGACGCCGGTCATATCGCTCAACCTCGCCTCGACCTCGTAGCCGGCTACGAAAGCGGTGATCATGTCGAGTCCGCTCATCTTCGACTCATCGGCCAGCGCCATCAGCGCCGGCACCAGCGGCACCGTCGGGTGACCAAGCATCCGTTCATTCACATCGTCATAGTCGAGCGCGTGGGACGCGGCGCCGTTGATCAGCGCGGCCTGCGAGCCGACGACCTTTTCCGGATGGCCGATCACCCGCGCCGGGCCGGACCCGCCCTCGGCGACCGCCACCTCAAGCAGTTTTTGCGTCAGCGGCTCATGTGCGCCGCCCACGGTGACGGCGATCCAGTCGAGGATGCAATGCTTGGCCCAGCGCCGCGCGCTCTCGGGGATGTCCTCGGCCTTCAGGGCCGCGACCATGGCGCCGAGATCACGGGTCGGAGTGAGAGACTGGCTGTCCTGATTTTTGGCTTCGACGGTGGCCATGAGCTGCCCCTTCCTGTTCATCGTTCATCGGATGGAACGATAAACCGAAACAGATGCGCGAGCCCAGTCTGGCGGCTCACATGTCCGCGATATTTGTCGGTTATCAGCGGCCGCGGCGGCGGATCCCGGCGGTGATCAGGGCGCCGGCGCCGATCACTGCGACCGCGGCCAGGATGACCACCAGATCACCGAGGGAGTGTTCGAACGCATGCGCGCTGCCCGCGACCGGAACATGACCGGAATGCGCGAACGCCTGAGCAGAGGAGGCAAGGAGCGCGGTCAGGGCGAGGGCGGATGCTTTCACGGGACTCTCCATTGTCGCAAGCGGGTCGGTGGGTCGATGCAATGATAAGACGGCATTTTCCCCGCGTCACCCCAGATGCATCGGAGAATGTCAAAATACCGCACCCGCTCAGGGAGCGGCCCGCCGGCGCTCCCGGCGCCAGGCATAAAGCCCGCTCAGTACAATGATGGCGGCGCCCAGGACCGTGTAGTTGTCGGGCAGATCATCGAAAACCAGAAAGCCGATCAGTGTCGCCCAGACAAGCATCGTGTAGTTGAAGGGCTGCAGCCCACTCGCCTCGGAAAGCGACAGGGCCTTGATAACGCTGACATGCGCGCCGATCCCGAGCAGGCTGGCCAGCAGGAGGAAGCCCCATTCCGGGCCGGTCGGCGATTGCCACTCGACCGGCGCTATGAAGCTGAGCACGACGAAACCCACCAGCCCGGTATAAAGGGTCGAGGTGCCCACAGAATCGCGGCGCGCCGCCATACGCGTCAGGACCAGGTAAAGCGCAAAACATCCGGCGGCCGCGAGCGGCACGATCTGGATCGGGGCGATCGCCGCGATGCCCGGGCGCAGGATGATCAGTACCCCGAAAAACCCGACGCTGACCGCCGCCCAGCGCCGCAGGCCCACCCGTTCCTTCAGCATCGGCACCGCCAGCGCCATCACCATCAACGGCGTCATGGCGGCCATCACATGAGCGTCGACAAGCTTGAGATACCGGAAGGCATAGGTGAACAGCCCGATTTCCGTCACCAGCGCGAGGCCCCGGGCGATCTGCAGCACCGGCGCATTGCTTCTGAACGCCGACCACCCCTCCAGCCGGAGCGCCAGGGCCAAGCCGAAGGCGAAGAAGAACACGTAGCGGACCCAGAGAATCTCGACCACCGGCAAGCCGGTGGCCAGATGCTTGGAAACCGCGTCCATCGACGCGAACAGAATCATCCCGGCGACATGCCAGGCGATCCCGGCGGTCGTCGTTGCCGGAGCAGCGGAGGTGGTGGGCGCGCTCACTGAACCTGAGTTTCCAATGCCGATGGGGACGGTGCGTGGCCGCGCTCACCCGGCGCTTACGGGGACCGGGAAATCGTAGCCGAACAGCTTGGCGATGATCGAGACCTGATGGTCAAACATCGGCCGCCCGTAATGGATGCGGCAACCCTTGGCCTGGGCGGCTTTCAGGATCGGCGTGTCGACCGGGTTCATGATGATCTCGGCCATCAATTGCGTCGGGTCCAGGAGGTCCGGATCGACGGGCAGCGCGTCGCTCTCCTTCAGACCAAGCGAGGTGGTGTTGACGACGATGTCGAAGCCGCGGGGATCGGGACCGGTCACCTCGATCGGCACCTTGGGATAGGCGGCGCGGATGGCCGCCGCCAGTTCCTCGGCCTTGGCCCTGGTCCGGTTGGTGATGGCGAGACGGGCGACCCCGCTGTCGGCGAGCGAGAAGCCGATTGCCCGCGCCGCGCCGCCGGAGCCGAGCATCAGCACTTCCCTGCCTTTCACCGGAAAACCCGCCGCCAGCATGCCGTTGACGAATCCGGTACCGTCACAATTGTCACCAATCAGGCGGCGGTTCTCGTCGAAAGCCGCGAAATTCACCGCGCCGACCAGCCGGCCCTGGCGGCCGATCTCGTCGCAATGCGCCATGATCGGCAGCTTGTGCGGCAGGGTGACGGACAGGCCCATGAAGTTCGGCATCGCGCGCAAGCCCGCGATCACCGCGTCGAGACCCGCGGGCGGGATGTGCAGCGGCACCATGACCGCGTCCACGCCATGCTTTTCGAACAGCGGATTGAAGACCGAGGGCGCGCGCACATGGCCGATCGGATCCGCCATGCAGCCATAGACCTTTGTCTTGCCGGAAATGGTGAGAGTGGCCTGCATGGATCTTCCCCGTCGCCGTCGCATTCAAGGTGGATTTCCCTACACCCTCGGCGAATTCGGTGCAACGCGGGAGACGATGACGGCGCCGGTCGACAGCGGCGGCGCGGCGGGGCACGATGCGGCGGCACTATGGACGGATGGTACGCTTAGATGCATCACGCAACCCGGCGCGCGGCGGCGCTTCTCATCGCTCTCCTGTCGGCCGGATGCGGCGAGCAGACGTTCGAGGAGCGCGTCAGCGAAACGATCGCGGCTTTGAAGATCGACAATACCGGTATCGACGAACAGGGCCGCCCCCGGGTTGCGGTCGAGCCGGCCCCGCCCGAGCCCGTCAAGGTCGAGCCGCCCTCGCCGGCGCAACTCCGCTTCTCCGAGTATATCGCCGGCGCCGGCCATGCCCGCCGGCTGGTCGAGGCGGCGATCACCAACGACGCCTATCTCGGACGGGACTGCCCGAGCCCCTATGCGGCAAAGGCGCTTGACGTGCTGCATCAGCCGGACCCGCCGCTCGCGATGCCAGAGACGGCGGAGCACCCGATGCAGGGGATCTGGCGCCAGCGCTATGAGGTCGAGCGCTGCGGGGAGAAGCTGATCTACAACGCCATCTTCGGAGCCCGCCCCGACGCCGCGCCGAACATGCGGATCAGCACCCCCGGCAGCACCAGCGCCGGTAGCGAGCTGGCCCGGGAAATGCGGATCGACATCCAGGAAACCGCGCTGAAACAGGCGGCCATGTCGAAATGCAGCGACCAGCGCATCGTCGACACCGTGGCCGAGCCGATGCGCCGGGAGGTCGAAAGCGACGGTTCGGTCTGGAGCCAATACACCAGGGAACGCTGGACCATGGATGTCTGCGGGCGGCTGGTGGAGGTCGAGCTGCACCACGGCTTCCGCGACGGGGTCGGCTATCCGCAATACGTCATCATAAAGCCGGAGGAGCCGGCCTGGCGGCCATCGGGCCGGTCGGTGCCCAAGGATATCGACCTGCCGCGCCTGCAGGACGCCCTGCTCCAGGTCGCCTCGGGCAGGGCCGGCGCCTCTCTGGACTATCTCTGGGCCGAGGCGCGGCGCGAAGTGCCGTTCGCGCAAACGGTGATCGCCGGTCTGCTGCGCGACGGCACCGGCATGCCTCGGGATATCGACCGCTCCGCTTTCTGGGCCCTGCGCGCGGCCTATGGCGGCTATCCCGGCGCGATGGAGATGGTCGGCGATCTCTATGCCGGCGGCGCCTGGATCGTCGCCGACCGCCGGCTCGCCGCCGCCTGGTACCGCCGCGCGATCGAGGCCGGCAGCCAGACGGCGAAGGCCAAGCTCACCGCGCTTGCCGGCGAAGCGGACGAAAAGCCGCCGGTCCGCCCAGCCGAGTAGACGGATCGGACGCCCTTATTTCGCCCCGTACACCGTCAGGTTGGTGCGGTTGCGTTCGATGAAGTCCCAGTCGTAGACCACGCCCAGCCCCGGTCCCTCGGGCACGCCGACGCAGCCATCCGCGCCAACGCAGTCGAGCATGTCGGAATAGCCGCAGGCATAGACCGGCGGCACCGCGTTCGGGCAATCCGGGCCGACCAGGGCGACCTCGTAGAAGTTTGAGTTCCGCATCGCCGCCATGCAGTGCCGGTGCGCCGGCCCGCAGGCATGCACCTCGACATCGATCCCGAAGGCCTCGCCGAGATGCGCGATCTTCATGCCTCCGGTAATGCCCATGTCGTATTCCGGGTCCATGCGCAAAAAATCGGTGCCGCCGGCGATCAGGAAATCGGCCTTGGGCTCGACGCCTCGGATATGCTCGGTCTGCAGGATCGGGGTCTTGATCATCTCGCGCAGGCGCTTGTGCGCGAAGGCCGAGACGCCGGAATCCCGGTACGGGTCCTCGTACCAGAAATAACCGCCCTCATCGCAGGCCCGGCCGACATAGAGCGTGTCGGCGAAGGTCCGAAGCTCGCAGGCCGGGTCCAGCATCAAGGTCATCCTGTCGCCTACCGCCCTGGCGACATGCAGGACATTCGCCGCCTCCTCGCGCGCGTCGCCGTCGTTCCAGCCGTGGATCTTGAAGGCCCGGTAGCCGAGGTCGTAGCACTGCTCGGCGAAGGCGGCGAAGGCCTCCTTGCAGTCGAGGCCGCCGTTGCGGTCGCCGTGATAGGTGCTGGCATAGGCCGGCAGGCGCTTGCGGTAACCGCCCAGCAGCACCCCGATGGAACAGCCGAGCTGCTTGCCGGCCCAATCCCAGAGCGCGATGTCCAGCGGGCCGTGGCCCATATGGTCGAACTGGCGGATCTCTCGCTTCAGATCGTCATAGATCCCCTCGCGCTCCTCGGCATGCCGGCCGATCAGCTTCGGCGCCAGCATCTTGGTCTGCGCCAGCGCCGAGGGCGAGGCGACCCAGTGGGTGACATATTCGCCCCGGCAGCCGTCCCCGGTTTCGATCCGAACCGCATATTTGCTGAACCGCGAGACCGCGCCCTTGGCATAACCCATCGCGCCAACGGTATCCGCGCCGGTCAGGTTGCCGAGGTTTTGGGCATCGAAGCCGAACTCGTGAATTTCAACCCGCGTGATCCTGGTCATGACCGTCGCTCCTTACTCATAGCCCGGCGGCGGGGTGAAGCCGCCGATTTCCCGCTCCATCAGGCGAGCGAAATGGATGGTCGACAGATCGCTCATATGCGGGCCGATGATCTGCAACCCGCAGGGCAGACCCGAGCGCGTCAGTCCCGCCGGCGCGCAGGTGCCGGGCAGGAACACGACGCCCGGATAGCCGGCCCAGAACATCTGATCCAGGGTGGACTGGCGGATGTTGTTCACCGGGATCGTCCGGTCGGCCCGGTCGCCCACCTGATCGTGCGGGAAGGCGGCCGAGGCCGCCATCGGCGTCAGCACGAAGTCGTAGTCCTCGAAGAACGCCGCCCATTCCCGGCATAACAGTTCGCGCTCCTCGTCCCAGGC
Source organism: Alphaproteobacteria bacterium (assembly GCA_038116915.1). GTDB lineage: Bacteria > Pseudomonadota > Alphaproteobacteria > Thalassobaculales > Thalassobaculaceae > JADHLJ01. The sequence goes on along the minus strand of JAYOEU010000013.1, from coordinate 31,819 downwards.
GAGCCATTCCTTGTGGCTCATGGTGACGGCGCGGTCGACGATGGTCTTGTAGCTGAAGTCATCCGGCGCCGCCGCCTCGGCGCGGGCGCGGTGCTCCGCGATCACCTCGTCCGGCAACCTCGCGCCGGTCGCCGCGCGCAGCAGCATCAGATAGACCAGATGGGCGCGCCTGCTGTCCTTCACCGGCCGGGCCTTGTCGTCGATGGAAACGCCCAGAGCCGCCAGCTTGTCCACCGTCGCCTGAAGCTGATCGAGATATTTATTGTCGACCACGCAATTGTCGTCCCGCAGCACCACCGCCGCCTTCATGCCCTTGAAGCCGGTCTTGGCCGGCTTCGGCAGGTTCAGAGTCCAGCCGGCGGCATCGCGCCCGCCGGCGCCAGCCATGGTGAGGGTCGCGGTCTCAAGGTCGTCGGCGCCGCGCGCCAACGGGCCGATCACCGCGATATCCGGCGGCACGTTGTTGCCCGGCAGCGCCTGACCGGTGGTCGGCAGGATGGCCATGGTCGGCTTATGCCCGAAGACGCCGCAATAATGCGCGGGGTTGCGGATCGAGGCCCCGATATCGCTGCCGGTCTCAATACCCGTCAGGCCCGCCGCCAGCGCCGCCGCCGAGCCGCCGGACGAGCCGCCCGGCGAGCGGCCGACATCCCACGGATTGTTGCAGGTCCCATAGATCGCGTTGAAGCTTTGCCAGTCGCCCAGCATGAACGGCACGTTGGTCTTGCCGAACAGGGTGACGCCGGCGGCCTTCATCCGCTGAACAGCCAGCGCGTCGGAGGACGCGATGTTGTGCTTGTGCTCCGGCACCCCCCAGGTGGTCGGTGTGCCGGTCACATCGAAGCTTTCCTTGATGGTCATCGGCACGCCGTGCAGCGGCCCCCAGATCTCGTTCCGGGCCAGCGCCGCATCCGCCTCCCGCGCCCGTTCCCGCGCTTGCTCCGCCTCCAGCACGATCACCGCGTTCAGGGCCGGATTGTGCCGCTCGACCCGGTCGAGAAAGTGATCGAGCAGTTCGAGACACCCGATTTCCCTGGCGCGGAGGCGTTTCGCAAGCTCGGTGGCGGTCTGGTAGTGAAGGGGTGTGGTCATGGTCGTGCTCCGCTTTTGCCCTTTGATCCAAGGGGCCTAACGAGATATCCGGGCAAACCTAACAGTCAACAAACCGCAGTTCTACGTCGCCCTGGCGAAAGGCAGGGCCAAGCATCCGAAAGATCCGCGTGACAATGCAAAAGCCGGCGGGATATGGGCCGGCGGACACAGCGAATCCAGGCCCTGCCTTACGCCAGGGCGACGGGGAAAACCGAGCCGGTTTGCCGCCAATTGCTCTATTCGCGATCATATCGGACCTTCGCCGTGAACACGCGTGGAGTATATGTCCACCGTTTCACGCCACCCGCGCGTTCATGCGTCCGTGTCGCACCTCAGGCACCAGCCAGAAGAGAGCGATGCAGATCAGGGCCGAGGCGATGGAGATGGCGAAGGTGAGGTTGTAGCCGCCGGTCAGGTCGAAGATCAGCCCGCCGCCCCAGGCGCTGAGCCCGGCGCCGATGCCCTGGCCAAGGATCGTCATGCCATAGATCGCGCCGAGGCCGCGGCCATGGAACAGGGTTGCCTGAAGCGTCGTGATGATCGGCCCGCGCGCGCCCATGCTGAGGCCGTAGGGGATCACCCAGGCGAAGACCAGAAGCTTCCCGGGAAAAAGCTGGAGCAGCGCCAGGCCGCAAACCCCGATGATGGTCAGAAGGTAGCTTACCGTCGCCACCTGCGCGCGGCCGAAGCGGTCGGCGGCGGCCCCGGTCAGGAACATGCCGGCGAAGGACAGCATGCCGGCGATGCCGAAGGCGCCCGCCGCCTCAAGCTCCGAGAAGCCGCGCTCCACAAGATAGGCGACCGATTGCACGCTGACCCCGAAGATCGCCAGCGCGGTCATGAAATAGATCGCCCACATGGCCCAGAAAACCCGGGTCTTCAGCGCCTCGCCGAGGCTGTAGCCGCCTTCGGCCCGGCCCGCCCGGGTGCGCCGCGGATTGCCCGGCGCCCCCTGCTCCATCCGCTTCCAGGGCAGCATGGCGACGATCGGGATCAGCACCAGGAAGGCGATCCCGAAATCCTGATAGGTGGTGCGCCAGCCCCGCGCGTCGATCAGGATCTGGGCCAGCGGCGCCAGAGTCAGAAGGCCGAAGCCGTACCCGGCATAGGCGAAGGAAATCGCCGTCGCCAGGTGCTTGTCGAACCAGCGGCTGATCAGGCTCTGCGCCGGAACCTGCCAGATCAACGCCCCGCCGAAACCGTTCAGCAGGCCCATGCAGAGATAGAACTGCCAAAGCGTGGTGATCTCGCCCGCCAGCCAGTAGCCGAGCCCCAGGCATGCGATCCCGGTCAGATAGACGAAACGCGCTCCGAACCGGTCGAACAGATGCCCGCTCAGAGGCGAGAACAGCCCCATGCAGGTGATGAACGCCGCGAAAACCGAGGCGACACCGGCCCGGTCCCATCCAAGTTCGTGGGTGATCGGCAACAGGAACACCGCATAAGTCTCGCCCATGCCCCGGCCGACCGCCGCCATCATCAGACAGAAGCCGACGATCGATATGCCGATCAGGAGAGTTTTGAGCCCGGCCGGGCTGGCGGTGGTCATGCGCGCGGGTTCGTTTCAGGCAATCTGGCGATGCGAGCGCGATCCTATGAGGGCGTCTCGGCTCGGCAAAGCGCAATCACCCACCCGCTGACGGTTATCGGATCGGCGATGGATTTGGGTGTTAAGCGTGAATCAGACGGTAAACAGGATCCTTCGAGATCCTGGATCATGTCCAGGATCTCGAAGGGTCCCGCCGACACTGCTACCCCACCAACCCCGCCGCCGAGCGCCCGGCGATGCGGCCGAGGGTTACCGCCGTCAGCAAACCGTTACCGGACAGATACCCGTGCACCGACGTGCCCGACACCCCCACCGCCGCGCCGCCGCCGGCGAGGAGATTGGGCAGGGCCGTGCCGTCGGCGCGCAGCACCCGGCCGGAGGTATCCACCGACAAGCCGCCCTGGGTGTGGAACAGCGCGCCGGTGACCTTGACCGTGAAATAGGGCGGACCGGAAAGCGGCGGCGCCTTGGTGAAATCGCGCCCGAAGGGACAGGAGGAGCGTCCCGTTGCATGCGCCGCAACGCTCGTCAGACTTTCCTCGAGGATCTCCAGCGGCACGCCAAGGATGCCGGCAAGCTCCTCCAATTTGCCGGCGCGCCGGATGGCGCCGGCCTCATCGGCGCCCCGGTAGTCCTCGAACTGGGACGCGAGCTTGTGCAGGCGTTCGTCATAAATGTTCCAGGCCACCCGGCCCGGCTGGGCCAACACCTTCACCGACTGCTCGGAATAGCCTTCATGCTCGTTGGAGAAGCGGCGGCCCTCGGCGTTTACCTGGAAGCCGCCCTCCATCATGATCGCCCAGGTGATCAGCGCGCCATGCGGGCTCGCGACCGATCCGTGACCCTGGTAGGCGCCCAGATGCAGCGCCTTGGCCCCCAACGCCTCGCCCCAGAGCACCGCGTCGCCCTGATTGCCGGCATGGCCGAAATAGAGCGCATCGGCCATTTCCGGGATGTGCCGCGCCACCATCTCCGGATTGCCGCCATAGCCGTTGCAGGCCAACACCAGTGCCTCGCAGCCGAGCGCCTCGGTGCTCCCGTCCGGCCGGGTGATCTCGACGCCCAGAACGCTGCCGTCCGGCTCCGCGAACAGCGCCGTCACATGGGCCGAGGTCACGATATCGATGCCCGCGCGAGCCACCGTGTCGGCGAGACTGTTGACCAGAGCGGCGCCGGTCTTGTCCGGATGCGCGTGCATGCGCAGGGCCGAGTGCCCGGGATAAAGGAACCCGTCCACCAGCACGAATGACTGGCCGTGATCATCGGCGAGCCATTCCAGCGCCGGTCCCGAAGCCTCGGCAACGGCGCGGACCAAGGCCGGATCGGCCTCGCCCTTGGCTTTCGCCTGGATATCGCGCGCGAACTGATCGACCGGATCGCTCACCCCCATGGCGGCCTGCCAGCGGGTCCCGCAGGCCGGGATCAGCCCCGAGGAGAGCGCCGTCGACCCGCTGGGCCGCTCGTCCCGCTCCAGGACCATCACCTCGGCGCCCGCGTCCCGCGCCGCCAGCGCCGCCGTCAGGCCGCAGGCCCCTGCCCCAACGATCACCACCGGGACCGACAGATCGAAATCGCGCGGCGGGAGTATCTGGTTCATCCCCCGATCGCCGCCAGGAATTCGGCGCAGGTCATGACCGTCGCGACCTGACGCAGCGCGTCGACGGCGGTCTCGTGCACTCTCGCGCCGAAGGCCGCGCAGCCGTCGCTCAACAGGATCGTCCTGAAGTCCCGGACATGGGCGTCGCGCAGGGTGGAGGCGACGCCGCCATTGGTGACGATGCCGGTGAAAACCAGGGTTTCGATGCCCGCCTTCCTCAGAACCCACTCGAGCCTACTCATGTAAAATGCTGAAAAAGCCACTTTTTCTACCATCATGTCGGCGGGCTTCAATTCATCGACCAGGTCCTGGCCCCAACTTCCCGGCAGGAAGTCTCCCTTGGCGAGGAAGGGGCGTACCGACTTCAGATGCGGCGAGATGAAGGGCTCTCCGCCGCGTCCCGGCACCAGCGTGAAATGGGTCGAGACCACCCAGCCGCCGGCCTTCCGCATGGCCGTGGCGACCGGCGCCACCCGGCCCGGGACCGCGGCGATGGCCGGATCCGAGGTACCGTTGCGGCCATAGGCGCCGTCGGGATGAATGAAGTCGTTCTGCAGGTCGCCGAGGATCAGCGCCGTGCGGGTAAGGTCCAGCGACGCGATATCGATGCTCATGGCGCCTCCGCGATCAGCACGTTGCCGAACCGGTCCACCTCTCCCAAAAGGCCGGGCTCGATATAGATGGTGGCATCGGGCTGCTCCAGGATCGCCGGCCCCCGAATGACCGCGCCGACCGGCAGGGCGAGCCGGTCATGCACCCCCGCCTCCACCCATTCGGCGCCGGTATGCACCCGCCTGGTTCCGCGCGCGGCGGCCGCCAGGGTCGCATCGCCCGCCGGCGCCAGAAGCGTCAGATCGAATCTCGGCCTGCCGCCGATCACCGCGATCCTGAGGTTCATCACCCGCATCGCGATGCCCTTCAGCAGCCGGCCGTAGGCGGCCCGGTAGCTATCCTCGAAGGCGGCGCGGATGATCTCGAGGCTGATCCCGGTTCCGGCCTCGCCCAGGGTCACCGGCAGCCGGACCGCGACCGTGTGGGTCTGGCCGAGATAGAGCATGTCGAGCTCGAACTCCTCGCTCCGGCTCTCAAAGCGCACGCCGGCGCGGTCGAGCACCCGGTGCCCCACTTGCGCCTGGGCCACCATTTCGGCATCCAGCGCGGCGGTGTCGAGATCGTCGAGCAGGCGGTTGATGGTCTGCACATGGTCATGGCGCATGTCGGCGATCACGCAGCCCAGCGCGCTGGTCACCCCCGGATAGCGCGGCACCACGGCGCGGGAGAGCCCGACATCGCGGATCAGCGCGCCGGCATGCAATGCCCCGCCGCCGCCGAACGGCATCGCGGCGAAGCTTTTCGGATCATGGCCGCGCTCGATCGACACCAGCCGGATCGCGCTCGCCATCTTGGCGTTGGCCACCCGGAGGATCGCATCCGCGGCCTCGACGACCTCGAGGCCCAGGGGTTCGGCGATATTCTGGCGGATCGCGGTCACCGCCGCCGCCACGTCCAGCCGGTCGAGCCGGCCGCCGATCGGGCGGTCCGCGTTGATCCGTCCAAGCACCACATTGGCGTCGGTCACGGTCGGTAATTCGTTGCCGAGGCCGTAGCAGACCGGTCCGGGGTCGGAGCCCGCCGATTCCGGACCCACCTGCAGCAGCCCGCCGGCATCGACGCGCGCGATCGAGCCGCCGCCGGCGCCGATGGTGATGGTCTCGATCATCGGCGAGCGCACCACCATGCCGAAGCCGATTGAGGTCTGCGGCGCCAATGCCGCCCGTCCGCCGGCGATCAGAGACACATCGAAGCTGGTCCCGCCCATGTCGCAGGTGACGAGATTGGGAAAGCCCGCCGCCTCGCCGATATAGGCCGCCGCGATCACCCCCGCCGCCGGACCCGACAAAGCGGTGCGCACCGGACGGGCGCGGGCGGTATCGACCGACATGACGCCGCCGTTGGACTGGACGATCAAGACCTCGCCCGAAAAGCCGTCGTCGCGCAGGGTCTTCTCCAGCGCGGCGAGATAGCGGCCCACGGTCGGTTGCAGGGCCGCATTCAGGGTCGCCGTCGAGGCCCGTTCGTACTCGCGGATTTCCGGCAGGATGTCGCTGGAGACAGTGATGTGATCGTTCGGCCAGACCTCCCGCGCCGCCTGCTTGGCCGCCTGCTCGTTCGATGCATTGGCATAGGCGTTGATGAAGACGATCGACAGCGCCTCGCACCCCATCTCCAGCAATAGCCGCGCCGCCTCGCGGACCGCGCCGGGATCGACGGCCTCGCGCACCGTGCCGTCGGCGAGCACGCGTTCGGCGACCTCGAGGCGCCGGTCACGCGGGACGATGGGCTCAAACGTCCCCCAGAGCCCCCAGGTACGGGGCCGGTCGCGCCGCCGCATCTCAAGCACGTCACGGAACCCTGCGGTGGTGATCACCCCAGTGCGCGCGCCCTTGCGCTCCAGCAGCGCGTTGGTGGCAACCGTGGTCCCGTGCACGACGGTCATTACCTCGCCGAGATCCGCGACGCGGGCGCGGATGCCTTCCAAAAAGCCTTCGGATTGATCCGCCGGGGTCGTGGGAACCTTGGCAATCTCGGCCCTGCCCGCCGCCTCGTCGAGCACGAAGACGTCGGTGAAGGTGCCGCCGACATCGACACCGACGACATAGCGCTGACCGGCGCTCACGACTCGCCTCCCCGCAGTGCTCGAGTGGCGACCGGGTCGACCGCACCTCCCTCCGTCAAGACGACGCCATAGGCCGTGCGCGCAGCCTCGATGGTGACATAGCCTAGCCGCACATCCTCGGCGACCTTGGCCGGATCCCGCTCAAGCGCCGGGCCGTAGCCGCCACCACCGGGGCTTTCCAAGCGCACCGCCTGGCCCCAGTCGAGGGAGATCCCCACCATCTTGGAGGCCATGGGCGGCGCGTGCTCGCCATCCGCCTGCTCATAGCGGAACCGGTTGAGCGCGCCGCTGCCGCCACCAAGCACACCCGGAGGCGCGAAGCGGCCACGCTCTCCGAACAGGAAGGCGTTGGCCTGCTTTTCCAGAAGCTCGATCTCATAGACCGCGCCAAGACCGCCGCGATGCAGGCCCGGCCCGCCGCTGTCGGTGCGCAGGGCCCATTGCCGGAACATCACCGGATAGGCCGCCTCCAGGATCTCCAGCGGCGGGATCGTCGCGGTGGAGATCGGCGCGTTGCCGTGATTCAGCCCGTCGCCTTCCGGATGCCCGCCATGGCCCCCGCCGAAGAACGAGAACATCACCCAGCGCCGCCCGTCCTCGCGGTACCCGGCGAGCGAGAGCGCGTTGATGGTGCCGTAGGCCGCCGCGTTCACCCGCTCCGGCGTCGCCTGGGAAAGCGCAATGAACACCAGATCGATCAGCCTCAGAATGGTCTCGGTATAGCCGCCGACCGGCTTCGGAGCGCCGACGGCGAGAACCGAGTTCGCCGGGATGACGAACTCGATCGGCTCCAGCACGCCGGAATTGGCCGGCACCTCGACGAACATATGCTTCATCGCCACATAGCAGGCCGCGACCGTGGTCGAGCGCGAGATGTTCACCGGCCCGAGGCAGGCCGGTGAGGTGCCGCTGAAATCCAAGGTCATCCGCTCGCCCTCGACCCGCACCGCAAGCGCGATCCTGAGCGGTTCGTCGACGATGCCGTCATTGTCCAGCCAGTCCTCTGCCGAATAGACCCCGTCCGGCAGAGCGGCGATATGCGCGCGCATCAGGGTCGAGGCCCTGCTCTTGAGCTCGCTCATCGCCTCGCGCACGACCGCGTCGCCATACTCGTCGAGCAGTTCGCCGAGCCGCCCGACCCCGAGATCCAGCGCGTTGATCTGACCGTTGAGGTCCCCGTAGAGCGAGCCCGGCAGGCGCGAGTTCGCCTGCATGATATCGACGATGTCCTGGCGCAGCCGGCCCGCCTCGAACAGCTTGACCGGCGGCATCAGGAAGCCTTCCTGAAAGCTTTCCGTCGCGACCGGGTTGTAGTTGCCCGGCACATTGCCGCCGACATCATGGTAGTGGCCGACCGAGGCGAGGTAGCAGAACACCTTGCCATCGCGCCAGAGCGGGCGCACGAGGCGGAAATCCGACAGATGGGTGCCGCCGTCATAGGGGTCATTGAAGATATAGACGTCGCCGTCCACCATGTCGCCGTCGCGGGCGGCCTTGGCGATCACCGATTTGACCGCAAAGGACATGGCGCCGACGAAGATCGGCAGGCCCGACTTGCCCTGCACCAGCGTGTCGCCGGTCTCGGGGTCATACAGGCCGTGGCTGGCGTCATGGGCCTCGGCGATGATCGGGTTGAAGGCGCTGCGGAACAGGGTCGCGTCCATCTCGTCGGCGATCTGTTCCAGACGGCCGTTCAGAACCGCCAGCGTGACCGGGTCGATCATCTCGGGCTTTTATCCGCTGCCTCTTGCGCCATCCGGGCGGCGTCGTAATCCGCGCCCTTGGCCAGCATTTCAGGCGTGCCTATCAGGGCATTGAAACCGGTGAAGTCGAACATCCGGTTGCGCCACTGGGCGGTCGAGCCGGTCTCGCGCAGATGCGCCATATACTCCTGCATCACGAAGGACACCGCGCGCACCGTGCCGCCCGGGAAAATAACGATCGAATACCCCAACGCCTGTAGATCATCGGCGCCGCTGACCGGGGTTTTGCCGCCCTCGACCATATTGGCCAGAAGCGGCGCGCGCCCGGCAAAGCGCTTGTTCATGTCGATCATCTGCTCGCGGGTTTCCGGCGCCTCGATGAACAGCACATCGGCGCCGGCCTCGCGGTAGCGCTCCGCCCGCTCGATCGCCGCCTCGTAGCCCTCGACGGCGATGGCATCGGTGCGGGCGATGATCACGGTGTCGCCGTCGCGCCTTGTGTCGACCGCCGCCTTCAGCTTGCCGACCATCTCATCGCCTGAGACCAGGGACTTGCCTGCGAGATGGCCGCAGCGCTTGGGCAGGTCCTGATCCTCAAGCTGGATCGCGGTGGCGCCGGCGCGTTCGAACTCGCGCACCGTGCGGATCACGTTCAGCGCATTGCCGTAGCCGGTATCCGCGTCGACCACCAGATCGATGCCAATGCGCTCGCGGATCTGGGTGACGGTATCCGCCACCTCGCGCATGCCGATCAGGCCGATATCCGGCCGGCCGTAGCGGGTATAGGCGAGCGAGGCCCCCGACAGATACGCGGTCTCGAAACCCGCCTGCTCGACCAGAAGCGCCGAGAGCGCGTCATAAACCCCAGGCGCGACGACGATCTCGGGCCCCTTGAGGCGGGCTCCCAACTTTTCCGGCAATGCCTTGGTTTCGGGCATGAGATCCTCATTCGCTTTCAGTGTGTCGGGTGCCGCCATCAGATACGGTCCCCCGTTTTACACTCGCCGCCAATCGCTTATCCAGATCAAAGCGAAACGGGTGACAATGCTTTCCAACACCCCCGCGCAGGCGAGGACCTGGGGCTAACGCTGCAGCGTCCCTGCCCGCGTGCGGGAGCGACGGCAGAGTTTGCACTTCGTCTTCCCTCACTCGGTGAAATGCGCCGCCTCCATGATGGATGGGGTCTTCGGCAGCAACGGCGCAAAGCCCATCCGGTCGAGCACGTCGGCCTTCACGTCCACCCCCGGGGCCACCTCGGCGAGGATCAGCCCCTCCCGAGCCAGGCGGAACACTGCACGCTCGGTGACGTACAGCACCTCCTGGCCGGATTTGACCGCCTGGGGGCCGCTGAAGGTGATCTGATCGACCGCCGGCACCAGCTTGCGCACCTCGCCCGGCCGCTCGACCGTCAGCCGTCCTCCGCCGATCGCAAGCTTCACGCCTTTCGCCTCGAAGGTGCCGCAGAACACCACCTTGCGCGCATTCTGGGCGATGTCGATGAAACCGCCAGGCCCGACGGTCACCCCGCCGAGCTTGGAGACGTTGACGCTGCCCTCGGCGTCGAGCTCACCCATCCCGAGAAACGCGATATCCAGCCCGCCGCCGGAATAAAAATCGAACTGCGAGGGCGCATCGATCATCGCGGTCGCGTGGCGCGCATAGCCGAAGCTGGACCCGTCCAGCAGGGTGCCGCCATAGGTGCCGTGCTCGATGGTCTGAAAATAGCGCCCGCTGTCGCCGCGTGCGGCAACGATCTTGGCGATGGCGTCGGGAATGCCGAAACCGTAGTTGATCACCGCGCCGTCATGAAGTTCGGCCGCCGCCCGGCGCGCAATCGCGGTGCGGACAGTCAACTCGATGGGGCCGATCTCCGGTGGCTCGCCCCAGGACTCGCCGGTCAGAGTCGGATCATGAAACACCTCGTGGCTCAGCGGCTGATCCGGCGCGACCACTACCGCGTCGACGATGGCGCCGGGTATCCGCACCAGATTCGCCGAGATGCCGCCCCTCGGGACCGCATGCCGGACCTGGGCGATGACCTTGCCGCCGCAATTATGCGCCGCCATGGCAAGCGCATAGAGGTCCAGGGTCGCCGCTTCCTGGGCGAGACTGATATTGCCCTCCGGGTCCGCGAAACTGCCGCGAATGATCGCGATGTCGACCGGAAACGGGCGATACCGCAGCCATTCCCGGCCGCCGATTTCGACCAGATCGACCAGATCGTCCTTGGCCCGCGCGTTCATCCGGCCGCCGCCGAACCTCGGATCGATGAAGGTGCCGAGCCCGACATGGGTGGTCAGCCCCGGACGCTTGGCGCCGATCTCGCGCCATTGCTGCATGACCACGCCGCCGGGCAGGACATAGGCCTCGATCTTTTCCTCCTTGGCCAGCGCCTGCATGCGCGGCGACCAGACCCAATGCCCGCCGATCACCTTGCGCACCATACCCTCATGGGCGAAGCGGTTGAGACCCCGGTGCGAGCGGTCACCGATGCCGAGCGCATGCACCAGGGTCAGGTCCCTTGGCCCCGCGCCCGCAAGGAAGCGTGCCTCGAGCGCCGCCATGACGGTGTCGGCTTCGAGCAGCCCGCCGCCGCCGCCCACCAGGCCGACGGTCGCACCGTCGCCAACAAGCGCCGCCGCGCTCTCGGCGGCCATGAATTTATCGTGGGAATGCATCGGGGATCGGTCCCTTCGGACGGAATAAACGGCAATATCGCACATTGAAGATCGCCGGCCGCCAATGAGCAAGCGCGGGATGCACGATGGCTGGACAAGCTTTTCCGAAAGGCAAAAACTGCGGCGCAACTTGTACTGTCCGATGCCAACGCGGAGCCGAAACGATGTCCTCTTCTCCCTGGCCAAAGGTTGCCGTTCTCGGGGCCGGCGCGATCGGCGGCCTGCTCCGCGAGGGTGGCCTGGAGGTCACCCTGATCGACCGCAAGCAGGAGCATGTCGATGCCATCAACGGCCGCGGCTTGCGGCTACTCGGCCATGGCGGCGACCGTACAATCCGGATCGCCGCGACGACCGCCCCCGCCTCGCTCGGCGTGATGGACGTGGTGATCGTCCAGACCAAGGCGATGCACACGATTGAGGCCGTCAGCGGCGCCCGTAACCTGTTCGGTCCCCGCACCGTCGCGATCAGCTTTCAGAACGGTCTCGGCAACGAGGAAAACATCGGTTCGGTGATCGGCATGGAAAAGGTGCTGGGCGGAGTCACGCCCCAGGGCGCCGTGGTTACCGGTCCGGGTGAGGTGCGGAATTTCGGCAATCTCGCCTCCTATATCGGCGAGCTTGAAGGCGGCCTTTCCGAGCGGGCCGTCCGGATCGCGGCGGCCTTCACCGCCGCCGGCCTTGAAACCCATGCAAGCGGCGAGCTGCGCCGGGTGATGTGGAAGAAGTTTCTGGCCAATGTCGCGCTGAGCGCGGCGTCCGGCGTCACCAACCTTACGTCCGGGCAGATGATGGCGGTCCCGGAATTGCGGGCGGTCTGTATCGCGGCGATGGAGGAAGCCGCGCTCGTCGCCGCCGCCGAGGGCATCGCGCTTGATGACGCCGACAAACGTGAAATCCTCGAGCCTCTCATCAGTTCAAGCGGCACCGGCGCCAGCAAATCGAGTCTCTGCGCCGATCTCTTGAACGAACGGCCGACCGAGATCGACACCATCGCCGGCGCCGTCGTGCGGCTCGGGCTCGTGCATGGGATCGAAACGCCGGTCAACCGGACGCTGGCCGCCGTGGTGAAAGGCAAGGAAGCGCATTATCTCGGGACACCGCCAAGCCACTAATCGAGATAGTGGGCATCCTTCTTGTCATCCGGCTTCCCGCCGGACACCGCTGCATCCTTCGGAAGTTTGGTCCGTCTGCCCTTGGGAATGTTCACCGTCAGCATCCAGTCCACCGTGTCTTCGCCAAGCGGCAGGATCAGCCGCTCCCACAACACGACATCCACGTTCAGCGGCGGGGCGTGTTCGCTATAGATCGGGGCTCGGCAATCGATGGCCATCTCGTAGAGGTCGAGAAACAGCCTGGCGACGGGTGTCGGAAAGTCGCTGGTACGCCGGCCCGTCATGTCCTGGCCATAGCGCTCGGCGACCTAGGTCCCGCAGATACGGTAGATATAGTCGAACTCAAACGGCGTCGGGCGCTCGATCTCCAGAAGCACGACATTGCGAAGCAGCGGAAGGAACTCGCGGGCTTCGATAATATCCTTGCTGACCAAACCCTTGCTGGTCGCATAGTCGGAGGCCCAGCGGGTATAGAGCGCCTTCATTCTCGGATCCGGAATATCCATGTCGTGCGGCGCGATCACGACCCTCACGTCGCGAGGCAGGCCGGGATAATTTTTCGTGAGAACATCTCGTCGCATCTCTGCGTTATCCGTCCGTCGCCAGTCCCGCGGCACCCGCGGCCGCTAGATCCAAATACAATCACTTTAAACCAAATGTTAGCATTTCGCATACGGCCTCGTTGACCGACCGACCATCGCGGCCGGACAGCCGCCTCCCGGCTCAGGCCCGGTTGCCCTCGAAGCCGTCTGCCTTGTCCGAAACCACCAGTGAAGCCGCGCGTTCCGAGACCGGACCATAGCCGCCGCCGCCGCCTGTGCGCACCACCAGGCGGTCCCCCGGAATCAGGGGAAACTGCTGTTTCGAGGCGAGAGGAATTTTCTGTCCTCCACGCTCAACGAAGGTCTCGGCCTTCGCCCCGGGCTCGCCACCGAACACACCCTCAGGCGCGATCCGGAACCGGTCCCCGTAGGTGGCGAAGGTCACGTCTTCCTCCAGCACCCGGTAGATCCGCTGAAACCCCATGCCGCCGCGCTGACGGCCGGCGCCTCCGGACGACGCCCGAAGACTGTAATCCTCGACCCGGAAGAACGGATAGTCCGACTCCATCGCCTCGATCGGAATGTTGGAGCAGTTGGAAAGCATTGAATCGACGGCATCACAGCCGTCATTTCCGGGACCGGCGCCGAACCCGCCGCCGAAGATCTCAAGATAGATGTTGTAACCAGCCGCGCCGCGATGGCTAAGGCAACTTACGGTGGTGGTGTCGAAGCCGGGCGCGATCACCCGGTCAGGCACCGCCTTGGCAAGCGCGTTCATCACCGAATTCACCACCCGATAGCTCGGCAACAGACGCGCCCGGACGGGCGCCGGCGGTTTCGGGTTGAGAATCGAGCCGTAGGGCGCGGTCACCGTGATCGCCCGCTCCGCTCCCTCGTTGAAGGGAATGTCGGGATCGGTCAGCACCGCCTTGACGCAGGCAATGGCCGAGGAAATCGACGAGGCATAGGGACTGTTCATGTTGGTGCGGACCTGATCGGCCGTGCCGGTGAAGTCCACCTTGATCGCGTCTCCAGCGATGGTGACGGTGGCGCGAACCGGGACCGGATCCTCGCCCCTGCCGTCATCGTCGAGCCAGGCCTCGCCCGTGTAGACGCCGTCCGGAGCGGCGGCGATCGCTGCCCGGATCCGGCGTTCCGAATAGTCGAGCATCTCGTCCATCGCCGCTAAGACGGTATCGGTCCCGAATTTCCGGCAAAGATCCTTCAGCCGCTCGCCGCCCACCGCATTGGCCGCGAATTGGGCGTTGAGATCGCCGATCGTCGCCTCGGGCATGCGCACATTGGCGCGGACCAGTCGCTCGAACGGGCCCCCCTTCCAATCCCGCTCCACCGAATAGCGGCTCGGCGGGAAGGTGATGCCCTCCTCGTGCACGTCCCCGGCATTGGGATTGAGGCCCGGCGCGCCGCCACCGAGATCGATGTGATGCACGACCGTCGCCGTGACCCCGATCAGCACGCCGTCCAGAAAGATCGGCGAGAACAGAAAGATGTCGGGGAGATGCTGGCCGCCGGCATAGGGATCGTTGTTGATCAGGAAGTCCCCCTCCCGGAGCGAGTCCAGCGGATGATGCTCCAGACACGCGCGGAAGGTATGGGTCACCGAGCCGAGCTGGATCGGAATGAGATCCGCCTGGGCAACCACCCTGCCCGCCCGGTCCATGATCGCGGCGGAACAGTCCTGGGCCTCGCGCACCACCGGGGAATGGGCCGAACGGATCAGCTTGACCCCCATTTCGTCGGCGGCGGCGATCAGCGCGCGGGTGATGACGGCCTGATCGACGGGTGATACGGCCATGCTAACTCTCCCTGCTCAAGATCACGTTGTCCTGCTCATCCAGCCGCGCCGCCCAGCCCGGCGGAACATAGATCGTGGAACTGCCGTCCTCGATCAGCGCCGCGCCCCCGCGCGCGCCGCTTCTCAATCCCTCGCGGGTCAGCAAGGCCGCATCCAGCGACTGGCTCCGCTCGACGATCCGTGCGCGCCGGTCTTCTGCCGCTTTTCCGCCCGGCGCCGTCCGGCGGGGCGCGGTTTCCGGAGGGGGTGCCTTGGCGCCGACTCGGAAGGAGACCACCTCGACCGGGTCGCCATGGGCCTTGGCGAACTCGAAGATCCGGCGGTGCGCTTCGGCGAACAGATCGACAAGCGCATCGGCGGTCAGTGTCGCGAGATCCATATCTCCAAGACCGACCGCCACCTCGAATGCCTGGCCGACATAGCGCATCTCCAGGACGCGGTCGAAATTGGCGTCGGCCCGGATGCCGAGGGAGGCGAGATAGTCCGCCGCCTCGGTCTGCAGTTCCTCCACCGTCGCACGGATCTCGGCGATGGTGTCGCCGGTCACCCGCAGCCGGCGGGTTCGCGAGCGGTAGTGGACATGATCCGACAACAGCAGCCCCGCCGCCGACAGTACCCCCGCATTCGGCGGCACGACGACGGTAGCGATATTCAGATCCTCCGCCACCCGCGCGGCATGCAGAGGCCCGGCGCCGCCGAACGGCACCAGGACATAGTCACGGGGATCCCGCCCACGCTCGGTCGAGACCTGCTGGATGGCCCGCACGATATTCGCCTCGGCAAGGCGGATCGCACTGTCGGCGATTTCCTCAAGCGAGAGCGAAAAACGCTCGGCGAGCGGCGCGAAAACCTTGCGCGAGGCCTCGCCATCGACCGTCATGCGGCCGCCGAGAAAGGTGTCCGGACGCAGGGTCCCCCGGATCAGATGGGCATCCGTGATCGTCGGCAGATCGCCGCCCCGGCCATAGCAGGCGGGGCCGGGCATCGCTCCCGCGGACCGGGGGCCGGCGCGCAGCAGACCTCCATCATCCGCCCAGGCGATCGATCCACCGCCGGCGCCCACGGTCACGATGTCGACCACGGGCGTCTTGACCGGCAGACCGTCGATCCTGGTCATCGCGGCAAGCTCCGGCTCGCCACCGGCGATCAGCGAGACATCGGTGCTGGTCCCGCCCATGTCGAGGGTGATCAGATCTCGGTAGCCGGCGCCCGCGACACCGCGCACCGCCCCGACGACGCCGGCCGCCGGGCCCGAGAACAGCGCGGCGATCGCGTTCCGGGCCATTGCCTCGGCGGGCATCCGGCCGCCATTCGACTGCATGATGCTGAACCTGCCCTTGAACCCGCGGGCCGCGAGACCTTCGGAAAACCGCGTGACATAGCCGGCGATCACCGGCTGCACGTAAGCGGCCAGGGTCGTCGTCGACGCCCTCTCATATTCGCGAAACTCTCGCGTCACCTCGCTGGAGCAGGTGACCGTAAGCTCGGGAGCCACGTTTCGAATGATGCGGGCCAAGGCCTCCTCGTGGACGGGGTTCGCATAGGAATGCAGAAAGCAGATCGCGGCGGCCTGATAGTCGCCGGCCTTCAGGGCCTCACGGACCATCGTCTCGGCGCCGGCCTCATTCAGCGTCCGCACCACGCCGCCGTCGGCGGACAGCCGCTCTTCGATCTCGAACGTGTCCCGGCGTGGCACGACCGGTTCCGGCTTGCGGTAGCGCAGGTCATAGATCGACTCGCGGTCATGGCGTTGCAGCAGCAAGACATCCCGAGTTCCCTTGGTCACGAACAGACAGACCCGCGCGCCCTTACGCTCGAGCACGGCGTTGGTCGCGACCGTCGAGCCATGGACAAGTTCCGTGATCGCGGCGGGGTCGATTCCGGCGGCCTCGATCGCGTTCAAGGCGCCTTCATCGGGCCGCGCCGGCGTGCTGGGAACCTTTGCCGTCCGCACACCGTCCGGCTCCTCGACCACAAGATCGGTGAAGGTCCCGCCGACTTCAATTCCAACCCGCATACAGACCTCGCCCGCCGTGCGCCGCCGCTTCGGCGCCCGCCATGAGACCAGCATGTTTTGTGGAAACTCCGCAAGGGAAGACGCGGGATCCGCCAATTCCTCCGGCTGCCGATGATCGGCAGACATGCCAATAAATCCTTGCTAAAATGCCGTCTTTACGCACGGGGTCCCATGAAGCTACATATGTATGAAAGCCTCACGGCCCTCGTCGTGGACGATGAGCCGATCCAGCGGCAGATCGCCTCTCGGCTATTGCGGACACTGTCGGTCGGAGAGGTGATCGAGACGGATGACGGCGCCCACGCGCTGGACATCATCCGGACCCGCGGCCCCGAGGTTGATCTCGTCTTGTGCGATCTGGACATGCCGAAGATGGACGGGATGGAGTTCATTCGCCGGCTTTCCGACGTGACCCCGACGCCGGCATTGATCATCAACAGCTCGCACCGGGCCGAAATTCTGGACAGTGTCGGCCGTATGGGCACGGCGTACGGCCTGCGGGTCCTCGGCAGTCTTGAGAAGCCGCTGACGCGGAAAGCGCTCGGATCATTGCTGGAGAAAGTACAGGCCGACGGCGCGCACGCACCCGGCCCGACTGACGAGCAATCCGATCTCGATCTGGCGCTCTGTCTGTCGCAGAACCGGTTCAAGCCGTATTTCCAGCCGAAACTGCGCTTCGCCGACAACCGGATCGCTGCCGCGGAGGCTCTGATCCGGCTCGATATGGGTGATGGTGTTGTCTTGACGCCGCACCGCTTTATTCCGGATCTGATCGCTCAAGGCCTGATCACCGAGGCGACCCTCGCCTTGCTCAGCACCACGCTCGCCGCCATGGGTGATTGGAACCAATCAGAGATGCGGCCGCACATTTCGGTCAACCTGTCGGCGGAAAGTCTCGACGATCTCGACTTCGGCTCCGAACTGCACCGGCTGGTGACGGCGGCCGGGATCAATCCCAGGGATATCACCTTCGAGATCGTGGAAAGCGAGATCGCGAGGGATTTGAGGCGCTCGCTCGAAAACACCAGCCGGCTGCGCATGCTCGGCTTTGGGCTGTCGATCGATGATTTCGGCACCGGTTTCTCGTCTCTCGAGCAACTCGGCACCCTGCCCTTCACCGAACTCAAGGTCGACCGCTCGTTCGTTAACGGGATCTGCGATAGTCCGCAAAAGCAGGCGATGGTGACCTCGACAGTGCGCATGGCCAAGGACTTGAATCTGACTGTCGTCGCCGAGGGCATCGAGACCGACGATGAAGCTCGCTTTCTTGAGGACGCGGGCTGCGATTACGGTCAGGGCTATTGGCTTTCGCGCCCGCTCCCGGCCAATGCCTTCGGCAAACTTCTGACCGAACGCAGCTTCAGGCGATAACCGGAAGGTCCGGCGGCGCCCTGCGGGAAAGCAATTCCGGCGCCCCGTCCCGGATTACCAAATTTTCCTCATGCACCATAACGCGACCGTCGCCATAGGTCATGCCGGGCTCCAGCGTCATCACCATGCCCGGAACCATCACGGTCTCGTCGCCCGGCATGTTCGAAGGTTGCTCGGTCAGCTGCATCCCGAGCCCATGGCCGAGCCGGCCCACGGCATTTCCGGAGGAGCCCCCGGCATCAAGGACCGCCGCCATCGCCGCCCAGAGATCGGACGCTGTCGCGCCCGGCCGCGCCGCCGCAAGTCCGGCTTCGGTTGCGCGCCAGACCACGTCATAGGCCCGGCGCGCCGTCTCCTCGGCATGGCCGAAGGCGAAATTTCGGTCGAAATCCGAGAAATAGCCGTCGAAGACCGTGCCGGTATCCAGCATCAGCATGTCTCCCGGCGCGACGATGCGGTCGGTCGGCGGGCCGATCACCTCGACCGGACCGCCCGGGCCGGAGCCACCGACAAGATAAGGCACCTCATCCGCGCCGCGCCGCAGAAAGTCGATCCGGACGGCGCGGAAGATCTCACGCTCCACATCCCCGGTCCGGGCAATCGCGCCCAGCCCCTCGAAGCCATCGGAAACAAGACCGCAGACATGCCGGTGCTTGTCGATCTCGGCCTCGGACTTGACCATCCGGAGCGCCCTCACAATGGGGGTCGCGTCGGTGAATTCAACAGACGGCACGCGCGCCCGAAGCGCGTTGAAATCGGCAAGCGGCATCCGAAGCAGACTTTCATGCCCCATCGGCAGGCCGACAGCGCCGCCCACCCGCGTCAGGTCTGTCAAAAGCGCGGCGAGTTCGGTGATGCCGTCGTCGGCCGGCCTCGGTGCCGGCCAGGTCCGGATATCCTCGATCCACGTCGCCGCCATCCGCTCGGCGCCGATTTCCGGAATCACCGCAACCGGCTTGCCGTGCCTCGGAACCACCAGGAACCATGGCCGCGTCGGGCTTTGCCAGAACGGCGTCATGAAACCGGAGAAATAGCGCACCTCCGGCTCGGTGGTCAGCAGAAGCGCAGAGAGGCCGGCTTTTGCCATGGCAGCCTGCGCCTTCGCTATGCGGGCTTCGAATTCGCTGTCCGTGAACCCCCGTGGCGGAGGTTGCAGGCTCACGCCGGATCGTCCTTGGAGAACTGCATCAGCAGAACCGCGGCCCCCTCCTCTCCGGCGGTGAGGGAAAGCGCGGCCTCGTCGCGGAACCTGTACAGGCCCGACAGACGGGGCAGCACGCGCCCCTCGTCGATCGCCGAGCCGGCGACGAGGATGGCGTATTGTCCGCCCGCCGTGACCGGAGTTTCCAGGGTGGCCGTGCGGCCCGCCCCAAGGGAAAACAGGTAGGCGCAGGTTCCGTCATCCAGCGGCGCCAAGATTTCCGACCGCTGCATCTCGCTCAGATCCTTGAGTTCATCGCCCCTCGGAACATCGATATCGGCGGCGAGCCGGTGCTTGCGCCGCACCGGTTTCAACCGGTCCCGAGAGGCCGGCATGTATTTCGCTCCAGCGTCCCAGCGTGACCGGAGCGTGAAATAATAGATCCCCTCCTCGCCGGCCGTGATAGGCCCATACGGCGTGTGGCCACCGGCATAGTGCAGGGAAAGCGGGTTGGCGGCCTTCTTGCCCATGAAGCCGCCGCCGTCAACGATCACCTGGAACTGTTCGTGATCGTGGAAATGCGGCGGGGTGACGGCATTCGATGGCTGCTCGACCAAAAACCCCTGCGGCATGCCGTCGTCATT
Organism: Alphaproteobacteria bacterium; assembly: GCA_038116915.1. Classification (GTDB taxonomy): domain Bacteria; phylum Pseudomonadota; class Alphaproteobacteria; order Thalassobaculales; family Thalassobaculaceae; genus JADHLJ01. Next base: position 11,880 of record JAYOEU010000013.1, on the reverse strand, counting down.
GGCCTCGTTTCCGGGCTCGTACCGGCCCCGCGTCGGCGCGGTCCCGACATAGGGGCTGAGATAGTAGGTGCGCCCCTGAACCTCGATCGGCTTGCGGGCCGCCCTCGCGTCATCGGCTGAGGTTATGATCGGCATGGTCCCGGCTCCATTGCAACTGGCTCCCCGGCATCGTACCGCGCGCCGCCCAGAACCGGAAGATCGCCATGAACAGGCATCGGATGATGACGGCGCCAGGGGCGCTGTTCCGATATCGATCGTCGTTAAGCACAATCCTGAAATTTTCGCATCGAAGACAGAGGCACCAAGGTAGCGATTGCCAAGATCACGCTTCGTCTCTATAGCAAGCACATGTCTGTAACCACAGCTCCTCTCGGGCGCGATCTCAAGGTCATGGGGTTGGTCGGCTCCGCTCATGCGGCAAGCCATTTCTTCCATCTGATCCTGCCGCCGTTGTTCCCGATCCTGAAATCCGAGTTCGGCGTCAGCTACACGGAACTCGCGCTGCTCACGACACTTTTCTATGCGGCCTCCGGTTTCGCGCAAACCGTCGCGGGTTTCCTGGTCGATCGTTTCGGTGCGCGCCTGGTGCTGCTGGCGGGTCTGTCGCTTCTGTCCCTCAGTGTGATCGGATACGGTTTCACCACGCAATATTGGATGCTGATGGCGCTCTCGATCAGCGCCGGGCTCGGCAACAGCGTCTTTCATCCCGCGGACCTGTCGATCCTGACCAGCAAGGTGAGCCCGCCGCGCCTGGGACGGGCCTATGCCACCCACGGCCTCTGCGGCAATCTGGGTTGGGCGGTGGCCCCGGTTTTCGTCGGCACGATCACGGTCCTCAGCGATTGGCGCGTGGCCGCGATAGCGGCCGGCATGATCGGTCTCGCCATTGTCGCCTCCTTCATGATCTGGGGTTCCGAATTGAGCGAGGACGAGCGCGAACCCGAATCGGCCGCGACGGCGGACCGTCCGGCGCGGCGCGGCGAGACGATCCTGCACAATGTGAAACTGCTGCTGAACGTCACGATCATTTCCTGCTTTCTCTATTTCGCCTTCCTCGCGGCCTCGCTGATAGGCATTCAGGCCTTCGGCATCTCGGCGATGCAGCAGCTCTATGCCATTGAATACTCCGCCGCGACCGCCGCCTTGACCGCGTTCCTGGTCGGCGCGGCCGCCGGAATTTTCGCGGGCGGCGTGGCCGCCGACCGTACCGACCGCCATGACCTGATCGCGATGGCCGGAGTCGCGCTCGCCGCCGTCGTCCTGATCGCGATCGGCGGGCATTTCTTCTCGACGGCCTTGCTGTTGCCGGCCCTCGCTCTGGCCGGCTTCCTCTCGGGCACAACGGGGCCGTCACGGGACATGTTGGTCCGCAAGGCGACGCCAAAGGGCGCGTCCGGACGGATCTTCGGATTCGTCTATTCCGGCCTCGATCTCGGGTCCTCGCTGATGCCGCTCGCGCTCGGGATCGTGATGGACCAGGGTGCGGCCGACTGGGTATTCTACGCCTGTGCGGCCATGCTGGTGATCACCATGGCGACGGTCACGCAAGTCAAGGCCCGAGCCGTCGCGGCGGCAAAACCGGCCTGATCGGAAGCGCCGGCTTTACCCGATCCGCAGCCGCGATCGCACCATCGGCGGTTCTCATGACATTGGGGCCATGCTCGATGGCGCACTCGCCGCCGGATCGATCAAACCATTCAATGAAGCGTCACCTGGGCTTTCTCCAGGATGCTAGCGGCCCTTGCGCCGATGCAGGGTTTGCGCGATCTCGTCCAGTTCGATCTGATCCCGCCGGGCTTCCTTGAGGCGTTCCTGTTCATCGAACGCATCACGCACGATCTCGGCCTTCCTCAGTTCCTGGAACGCCTCGAGCATTTCCTGGTTCGCCTCGTCCACCGCTTCCTGGCGCTCGGCGATCTCGGCGGCAATCTCCTCGCGGCGCAGGATCACCGAATTGGCAAAGGCATTGTAGCTGATCGACGCCTCGAACGATGTCGCGGCGATTTCCTTTTCCCGCTCCACCTCATCCTCCAGCGCTTCGCTTTTTTGGATCAGGGCATCGACCTCGGCCTGAATCTCGGCCAGCGCCCGGCGTTTCTCATCGAGCTCCCATTCCCGCAGACGGACGAGCTGATCGTACTGACTCATGGAAAGCCGGCCCCATTCCCAACGGCGCGGTCTGCCCTGAAACCGTGCCGATACAATCCCCGCCCACGCTGGTTAGACGTCATCCTCTTCAACCGGCGTTTCGTCTTCGTCGTCATCCGTACCGATCATTTCCAGGATGGAGGAAAGCGCGGTGTAGCCGGCATCCAGCTCCGCGTTCTCATTCTTGTCCTGGGAGAGGAATTTTTCCAGCGCCGGATAATACCGGATCGCCTCGTCGATCCTCGGATCGCTGCCACGGCGATAGGCTCCAAGGCGGATCATGTCCGCCATGCCCTCATACGCGGCCATGAGCGAGCGCGCACGCGTCACCAACTCGTTTTCGTCCCCGGTATTGCAGTCCGGCATCATGCGCGAAACGCTGCGCAGGACGTCGATCGCCGGATAACGCCCCCGGTCCGCGATCCCGCGATCCAGCACCACATGCCCGTCGATAATGCCCCGCACCGCATCGGCGATCGGCTCGTTATGATCATCGCCTTCGACCAGGACCGTGAAAAGCCCGGTGATGGTCCCGTCCCCGGGACCCGGGCCGGCTCGTTCCAGCAGCTTCGGCAACTCGGCGAAGACGGTCGGCGTATAGCCCCTGGAGGCCGGCGGCTCTCCGGTTGCGAGCCCGATCTCACGCTGGGCCATGGCAAAGCGGGTCACACTGTCCATCATGCACATGACGGTCTTGCCGGCATCGCGGAAAGCCTCCGCGACGGTAAGCGTCATATAGGCGGCCTGACGGCGCATCAGCGGGGATTCATCCGATGTCGCAACCACGATGACGCTGCGGGCCAGCCCCTCCTCGCCGAGATAGTCCTGCACGAATTCCTGCACCTCGCGGCCGCGCTCGCCGACCAGTCCGATCACGTTCACCTCGGACGCGGTGAAGCGCGCGATCATCGACATCAGCATCGACTTGCCGACACCGGAGCCGGCGAAGATCCCCATGCGCTGACCCTTGCAGACGGTAGTGAAGGTGTTTATCGCCCGCACGCCGAGATCAAGCTTGCCGCCCACCCGTCTGCGGGTATGCGCGGCCGGGGGAGCGGCGCGAATCGGATAGGCCTTGGGGCCGTCCGAAAGGCTGCCCTTGGCATCGATCGGCTCTCCCATCGCGTCCACCACGCGGCCCAGCCAGGCCTCGCCGGGATAGACGACGGGATCAGCATCCTCAATCTCCGCCCGGCTGCCGATGCCGATCCCCTCAAGCTCGCCGAATGGCATGGCGAGCGCGCTTCCGTCCCGGAATCCGACGACCTCGCAAGAGACGCGTTCGCCGCGACGGCGTTGCAAATGAATGCGATCTCCGATCGAAAGCGCTCTTTCGACCCCGCCGATCTCGACCATCATTCCCTGCACGGCGGTGACCCGGCCGTAGAGCCGGAATTCCGGGATCTTGTCTATATCGGCGGCGAGATCGCCGATGACACCGACCATGAATCGAACTCCCGAACGGTCCTTGTCGTCAAAAACCGAAACCTGTTTCCCGGCGCGGCGCTATACCTGGCGCGGCGGGTGACTCCATTCTACCACTTTCCTCGCCCGCAATCGCTCGCCAGAGTGTTACCGGATAAAACCCGAAATTAACTTTTTGTTCATCATTATCCCTCTAGAGTAGACTTGGAGCATTGTCAGGGAGGCTAATGTCATGCGTGCGCTGCTGGTCGAAGACGACCCGATCACCGCCCGGAGTATCGAGCTTATCCTGAAGTCCGAAAAGATCGTGATCGATGTCGCGGATCACGGCTCGGACGGGTTGGAGATCGGTAAACTGTACGATTATGACATCATCCTGCTGGATCTGATGCTGCCGGATATGGACGGCTATCAGGTCCTGCGGAGGCTGCGTGAAGCCAAGGTCGAAACGCCGATCCTCATTCTGTCCGGCCTCGCCGAACTTGATCACAAGATCAAGGGATTGGGTTTCGGCGCCGATGACTATGTCACCAAACCCTTTGACCGGCGCGAGCTGGTCGCCCGCATTCAAGCCATCGTCCGGCGCTCCAAGGGTCATGCCAGTTCCATGGTCAAGGTGGGCGCGCTGACCGTCGATCTGTCCGAGAAGATCGTCACGGTGGACGGCTCCCAGGTTCACTTGACCGGTAAGGAATTCGCGGTTCTCGAGCTTCTGGCCTTGCGCAAGGGCACGACCCTGACCAAGGACATGTTTCTCAATCATCTGTACGGCGGCATCGACGAGCCGGAGTTGAAGATCATTGACGTCTTCGTGTGCAAGGTCCGCAAGAAGCTCGCCAACGCATCGGGCGGTGAAAACTATATCGCCACGGTCTGGGGCCGGGGATATGTGCTGCGCGATCCGCAGAGTGCCCGCGACGCGGCCTGATCGTTAGCGCCCCCTAACAGGCGGGCTGCAGTGCGGCCCGATCCCGAACCGTATCCAAATCCCCGCTTCACCCGGCTCCCGTGCGGCGCCGTGCCGGTAGTATTCAAGCGAAAAGATTGACGTCCCTGCCGAGATGGCGGAATTGACGCACCCCCGCGCCTTCCGCGATTGCCTGGCGCATCGCCGCGGGGTCGGTGACGACAAAGCCGGACAAGCGGTGGATTCCGCATCCCAGCAAGACCGGCGACAGCGGGGTACCGGGGCCGACCATACTGACATGGGCGCCGTCCACCAGACGCAGCAACCCGGCGAGACTGGCATTGACCCAGGTGGTGGCGGTGATGATCAGCCGCGCGCATCCGGGGATAACCTCGGGCGCCGCGCTTGCCGGCAGGTCGTCCGGTCCCGGATTCCGCTCCAGCACGATCGCGCCGGGAAGCCGTTCCTCCAGCTTCGGAAACCGTCCGACCACGACGGTCGTCCCCGCGGCATCACCGATCGGCGCAAGCCCGTTGCCGCTGGGTCCCTGCAAATCATATCGGTTAACGGTGGCATTGATCGCCGCGCACCCGATCGCCCTTTCATACGGATTGCGGGATCGGGCGAGCGCCGCGAGCTCTTTCAGGGAGCGGCCGGTATAGCGGCCGGTTTGTTGCGTCGTTCCGGCACCGTCGACGCCCTTGTCGGGCGTGGTGACCAGCCCGATGCCGTCCGGCCCCTCGACCAGGGTCCAGTTGTAGCCGACGATCACGGCCTTCGAGGGAAGCTCGGGGGTCGAGGCGATCAGGGCATCGGCGCCAACGACCGCGTCGCCACCGCCCTCGGGATCAGCTTGTTCATTCGCGGACATTTCCGGCGGCCTAACGGTTGAACTGGATCAGCGCCATGCCGGCGACCACGAGGCCGGCGCCGGCGAGCTTGGGCAATGTCAGGGTATGCACCTGGAACCCCGCGATCCCGAAATGATCGATCAGCAGCGAGGACGCCATGATGCCCATGATGGTCACCGACACATAGGCCGCCGCCCCCATCCGAGGCGCGAAATAGAGCGCGCCGAAGACCGCGAAGCCCCCGATCAGGCCACCGCACCAGGCCCACCAGGGGGCGCCCAGCACCGTTTTCAGGCTCGGCGGCGCCACCCGCAACAGCGCCATCACCAGCAGCACGGCGAGCGAGGCGACGACGGTGTTGCTTGCCGCGGCAAGCAGCGGATGACCAAGCGAGCGCGCCAGGCTGGCATTGATCCCGGCCTGCAACGGCGCGCCGCAGCCGATGATCAGGGCCGCAAGGAAATATCCGACATAGGTCGCCGACATGACCAACTCCAATGCGCTAAAACGCGGCCATCGAACCGGAAGGCCGCGTCAAACATTCGGGAGAACCGAGCCGCTCAAAAGGCCCTCAACATTGCCTGTAGCGTTCCCGTCACCCGGCGTCCAGCTTGGGGATAAAGAACACCTCGGTGTTCTCGTTGACCTCCTGCAGATAGGCGTCGTCGTAGATCATCCCGTCGATGGAAACCGCGGTTTCCTCCTCGAGATGCTCTCGAATCCCGGGATGCAGATCATCCAAGGCCCGGAGGATGTCCCGCACCCGGCTCGCCTCGACCTCGTACTCGGTCTTGCCGCCGGTATATTGGCGGCTGAGGCTGTGCGCGAGCACCACCCGGACCTTGGGTTTGATCATGCCGTGCGCCTATTCCGCGGCCTCGGGCATTCTGGCGGCATCGAGCGCGGCCAGAAGCCGGGGCGGCGACATCGGCAGGCTTTGCATCCGCACACCGGTGGCGTTTTCGATCGCATTGGCAATCGCCGCCATGGGTGGGCAGATATTCACCTCGCCGACGCCCTTGACGCCGTATTTGTGGTTCGGGTTTGGCTTCTCGACCATGACGGCCTCGACCATCGGCACATCCGAGGCGACCGGGATCCGATAGTCCAGGAACCCGGCATTCTGCAGCTTACCGTCCTTGCCGTAGATATACTCCTCGTTCAGCGCCCAGCCGATGCCCTGCACCACGCCGCCCTGGATCTGCCCCTCCACATAGGAGGGATGGATCGCCCGGCCGACATCCTGAGACGCGGTATAACGCAGGATCGTCACCTTGCCGGTCTCCGGGTCCACCTCGACATCGACCACATGGGTCGCGAGACCCGGCGAGACGCCGCCGGCATTGACCTGCCCGGCGGCGCCGATCGGCCCGCCCGTCTGAGCCGCCTTGGCGGTAATCTCAGCCAGCGACAGAGGCTCGAAATCGCCGACATTGGTGCTCGCCGGCTTGGCGCAGCCGTCTTCCCAGACGACGCCGTCGACATCGACGTCCCACATCAGCGCGGCGCGCTTGCGCAGCTCGGTGATGCACGCGTCGGCGGCCTTGATGACCGCCGCGCCGGTGGCCAGCGTGACCCGGCTGCCACCGGTTACGTGGGTATAGCCGACATTGGCGGTATCGGCGACGATGGCGCGAACCTTGTCATAGTCGATGCCCAGGGTTTCCGCGGCCATCAGCGCCATCGAGGCCCGCGAGCCGCCGACATCGACACTGCCCGTGGCAACCACGGCGGTGCCGTCGGCGTTAAGATGCATGGTGGCGCTGGACTCACCGCCGCCGTTGAACCAATACCCGGACGCGACGCCACGGCCCTGGTTCGGGCCCAGAGGCTGCTTCATATGCGCGTGGGTCTGCAGCACCTCGACGGTCTCCGCGAAACCGAAGCTCGGATGCGGCGAGCCCATGATCGTCTTGGTCCCCTCCACCGCCGCGTTCTTCAAGCGGAAGGCGAGCGGGTCCATGCCGATCTTCTTGGCCAGAATGTCGAGCACGCTCTCGACGCCGAAGGCCGAGATCGGCGAACCCGGCGCCCGGTAGGCCGCCGCCTTCGGACGGTTGCTGACCACGTCATAGCCTACCGCCTTCTGGTTCTCGATCGCATAGGGCGCGAAGCAGCACAGGCAGCAGTTGATCACCGGCGAGCCCGGGAACGCGCCCGCCTGGATATAGTAGGTACCCTCGGCGGCGGTGATCCTGCCGTCCTTGGTGCAGCCGATCTTCACGGTCATGGCGCCGCCAGAGGTCGGCCCGGAGGCCTTGAACACCTCGTCGCGGGTCATCACCGCGCGCACCGCCGCGCCGGCCTTCTTCGAGAGCATCAGCGCCAACGGTTCCAGATAGACCACGGTCTTGCCGCCGAAACCGCCGCCGATCTCGGCCGGATGAACGCGCAAATCCGCGGCCCGCATGCCGGTCAACTTGGCGGTCAGCGCCCGGACCACGAAATGACCCTGGCTGGAGGACCAGATTTCGCCCTGGCCGTCTTCGTTGTAGCGCGCGGTGCAGGCATGCGGCTCGATATAGCCCTGATGCACGGCGGCGGTATCAAACTCCATTTCGACGATTTCATCAGCCGCCGCGAACCCCGCCGCCACGTCACCGATACCGAAATTCACCACCTTGGCGATATTCGACGGCTTGGTAGGCGCCGGCTCGATGCCCCGGGTGATCATGTCCTCATGCAGCAGCGGCGCGCCGTCAGCCGCCGCTTCCATCACATCGATGACGCTCGGCAGGACCTCATAGTCAATCTTGATCGCCCGCATCGCCACCTCGGCGATTTCCGGCGTCGTCGCCGCGACGGCGGCAACCGCGTGGCCCTCGTAGAGGGCCTTCTCGCGCGCCATGATGTTGCGGGTGACGTGATAGAAGTTCACCGCGACCCGCTCGGGACCGATATAGGCGAAGTCCTGATCCGGGAAATCCTTCGCGGTTACCACCGCCTTCACGCCCGGCATCGCCTCGGCGGCGGAGGTGTCGATGGATCTGATCCGGGCATGGGCATGCGGGCTGCGCAACACCTTGCCGACCAACATGTTGGGGAAGGCATAGTCCGCGCCGTACTTGGCCCGGCCGGTAACCTTATCCACCCCGTCGGGGCGCACCGGACGGGTGCCGATCCATTTGTACTGCTTGCCGCTGCTTGCCATGATCGAACCTCTTCGATAGCTGGGTGATCCATCCCGGCTCCCCCCGGCTCCGCCCCGCAAACACGGGGTTTGCCTCGGAAAAGGGATGACTGCGAATGCTCCCTTGAGCTTGTGCCTTCGTCATCGGAATGGCAAGGCCGGAGTGGCGCCAACGGCCAGGGATCATCTCCCTGAAATGGGGCATCCGTCCGGGGCCGCCGCCGCCTTCAGATCTGATAGAGGTCGACCGTGCCGTCGATCACGTCTTCCAAAAGCGTGATCTTCTTGCGCTTGATGCGCAGCGCGCCGTTCACCTGGACCAGCGTGTGGTCGTACCAGCCGCCGCGCCAGGATTTGCCGCGCCGGGGCTCCAGCGACAGAACGGTGAATTTGGAGGAGACATCCACCTCGCCGCCGCGATCCTCGACGATCCGGATATTGGTGACCGCGTGCGAGGTGCGGGCGAGCGGCAGCGAGGCATAGGCATCGTCCGAGGCGATCCGGTGCAGGCGCGCCTCCAACGCCGGCTTGCCGACGAGATACATCATATTGACCGAGATCTCCGGATCCTCGACCAGTTCTTCCTCGCTGTCCCAGGCCGGCACCCAGATGACGCAGTCGTCGATATAAAGCGCCGACCACTCGTCCCAAAGCTGACGGTCGAGGAGATCAGCCTCAAGGTAGAGAAGCGCTTCGATTTCTCTAATTTTTTCAATTTTTTTAAGCATTTATCCATCTTCCTGAATTTAATTTTTTAATTTAACCAACTTTTCCCGTCGCCCTGGCGCAAGGCAGGGTCATGCACCAACACTGTCCCCGTGATCCTTATGCCCGCCCGCCCTGATCGCCATGCGGGACAAGCGAGGCAAGGCCCTGCCTTTCGCCAGGGCGACGGGAAACATTGGGGCGACGGGAAACATTGGGGCGACGGCGAATGCTTGGGCGACCGGTAACCTTGGGACATCATCACCGCATCACCGCCGCCCATTGCCGGTAGAAGCCGTGATAGAGCGTCTCGCTGTCCCAGTCCGGGTTCGAGGTGACCGGCCGCGCGCCGAGGCTCGCGGTTGCGGCATCGGCGCCCGGGATCGATTTGGAGACGCCCCGGTCCATCTCGTTCCAAGGCGCGAGGCGGCCGTTGGCGCCGCGCTGGACATCCTCAAGCGCCGCCATGTCGTCCGGCGTCGCCATGCCGGTGACCATGAAGAAATCCTCGAACTTGCGCAGCCGTGCGGCCCGCGCCTTGCGGCTCTCCCCCTTCGGCGCGATGCAGTAGGTCCGCACCTCGGTCCGGTCCACCGCATGCGGGATCAGCACCCGGATCTGGGTCGAGGACTGATCCATCAGGAAGACGTTGGGAAACAGGAACAGATTGCGGCCCTTGCGCAGCATCCAGTCGACCTTGCTTTCCCCGTAGGTCGCATTCAGCCAGTCCAGTTTCTCCGCGAGCGGCGCGACTTCCGGGTTGCCGCGCTGGGCCCAGAGCAACATGTGGCCGCCGCCGAGGTCATAGACCCCCGTCTCGACCTGTCCGGTGATGCGTGCCGCCTCGGTCTTGCGCATCTCGCCCTTGTCGCCCATCGCCTCGCGCTTGGCGACGGCGCGCGCGAATACCCGGTGAACCGTCGAAACGTGATAACCGTCCACGCCGTTCTCAGCCTGCAGCTTCCAGTTGCCGTTGATCAGGTAGGACTGGCTGCCGGGCACGATCTCCATGCCGTCCGGCGACTGATCGGCCATCAGATCGATGAAGGCGCGGGATTCGCCGAGCGCCTCGCCGAGGCTCGGCACGTCGCCCGACAGCGAGGCATAGACGAAGCCCTTGTAGCTTTCGACCCGCGGGATTGCCCGCAGTGAGAACCGGCCCCGGTCGACACCGCCCGGCCATCCGCCGGCCTCGTTCTTGATCAGGGTGCAAGCGCCCTTGGTGTCATAGCACCAGCCGTGAAAGCGGCACATGATGGTTTTCATGGTGCCCCGGCGCGCGCGTGTCAGGATCGCGCCGCGATGGGCACAGGCATCGATGAAACCGCCGATCGCGCCGTCGGCCTGACGGATCAGAAAGATCGGCTGGCGTCCGGCGCGGGTCGCGTAATAGTCGCCGTGATTCGGGATCTGGCTCTCGTGGCAGACATAGATCCAGCCGCCCTCGAAAATCGCCGCCATCTCCGCTTCGTATACCGCCGGGTCGGTATAGGCGTCCCGCGCAACGCGGAACACGCCCGCGCTTTCGTCCACCATCTCGCTCGCGGTACGCGCCGGGCTCTCGATATTCATCGTGCTTCTCCTGCGACGGACTTGCGTCACGATAGCGCCGTTGCTCATGCTTGGGGAGGCCCTGAGCGGACAATCTCAACGCATCAATATTTGCGTCCAATAATGATCGTATCCCCGACGCAGGTCGGGGCCGACGCCTGAGACTTGCGAAAGCGACGGAACGGCGATCAATTGATAAGTCTGTCGAGTTGCTCGGCTATCCCGAACCCGCCGACGCTTCAGACGTCGACCCCGACCTGCGTCGGGGATACGGTTCTGGTTATCGGGCAGATGAAGCGTCATTCCGCCCGTGTTTCAACATTTCGCCTTTCTTTCACCGGTTGCTCGGCGGTGACGGAAACGCAGCCGTCTATTCTTCGAGGAGACCGCCCATGTCCTGCTCTTTGACAGGCATGACCGTCCTGGACCTGACCCACGCGCTGTCGGGGCCGTTCGGAACCATGCTGCTGGCCGAGCTCGGCGCCGACGTGATCAAGGTGGAGCCTCCGGGCGGCGATCACTTCCGGCCCAGCAACGGCGGCGCCACATTTGCCGTGGTGAACCGGAACAAGCGCGGGATCTGTCTCGATCTCAAAAAGCAAGGCAGCAGCGGGATCATGGAGCGGCTGATCGACCGGGCCGATATCCTGGTCGAGAATTTCACGCCCGGAACCGCGGCGCGCCTCGGCTACGGCTACGACGCCGTCAGCGCACGCAATCCCCGGATCATCTATGCCTCGATCTCGGGCTTCGGTCAGGACGGTCCGTACCGGGACCTTAGGGGATATGACGCGGTGGCCCAAGCGATGTCCGGCATCATGGCGGTAACCGGGGAGCCGGACCGCGCACCGGTCCGCGTCGGTCCCTCGATGATCGACATGGGCACCGGCATGTACGTGGTGATCGGGGTCCTGGACGCGCTGCGGGCCCGGGATGCGACCGGCAGAGGCGCCTATCTCGATTTCAATCTCATGGAATCGGCAATGTCCTGGATGTCCCAGGCGATCGCCCGCTACTCCCAGACCGGCGTGGTGCCGCCGCGCACCGGCTCTGCGCTTGCCACCTTCTCGCCGTATCAGGTTTTCAACGGCGGGGATGGCCAACAGATCTTCATCGGCGCGTCCACCGAGCGGTTCTGGCTCCGGCTTTGCGATGCCCTCGGC
>JAYOEU010000012.1:42643-44814 GCA_038116915.1 Alphaproteobacteria bacterium | reverse complement strand
GCCAGACCGAGTCCGGGCTCGACGAGATGCTGACGGAACGGATGGCGCATCTGGACGAGACCGGCCGCGCGACCATCGCCTTTCAGGCGAGCGGCATCGAGGGCTTGAAGGTCCGCGTGACCGTCAAGGCCGACACCGAGGAGGAAGCCGCCCGCATCCTCGCCGAGGAGGAAGCAGCGGTCCGCGACGTGATCGGTGAGTATATCTTCGGCGCCGATGAGGAGACCATGGAGTCAGTGGTCCTCCAGCTTCTGCGGGAGCGCGGCATGACCCTGGCGGTGGCGGAATCGGTTACCGGCGGCATGGTCGGCGCGCGCCTGACCTCGGTGCCGGGCTCCAGCGACGTCCTGCGCGGCGGCATCGTCGCCTATGCGAGCGACGTGAAGTTCAGCCTGCTCGACGTTCCCGAGGGCCCGGTCGTTACCCCGGACGCCGCCCGCGCCATGGCGGACGGGGTGCGCAAGGCTCTGAAGGCGGATGTCGGAATCTCGACCACCGGCGTCGCCGGCCCGGCCGAACAGGAAGGCCAGCCCGCCGGCACCGTCCATCTCGGCCTCGCCTTCGGCGATCATATCGAGGCCCAGATGACCCACCTGCCGGGTGACCGCCACCGGGTCCGGGAATACGGCGTGATCAGCCTCTTGAATTTCCTGCGCCTGCGCATTCTCGGACGCGACGGCAATACGCCTTTCGCGGGCGGGCGGCGGTAGGGGGACACCGACCTGCAACTCGTCGCCCCTGTGGAAGCAGGGGCTTGTGGCAATGGGTGTTGAGCTCCTGCTTTCGCAGGAGCGACGAAGATCGGGCTGCCAAATCTGAAAGATAAATCGGCCACCACGCAAAACCACCAACCGTCGCCCTGGCGAAAGGCAGGGCGAAGCGCCGGAACGATCCGCCTGGCAAGCTCCCCGACCCCCCGGATACTGATCAAGGTCCGCCACCTATTGCCCGCCTCTCCCCTCCCGTATCCCCGGCGGAGGCCGGGGCCCACGCCTGAGACGCCGGCAAGCGCGGGATGGCGGAGCACTTCGGGCGGTCTTTCATCGGGATCGGCTATCCGTCACGCTGACCCGCTTCAGGCGTGGGCCCCGACCTGCGTCGGGGATACGGGCTGAGGTTGAGCGGGCGACCTCCCGATCGACTACCGGTCCCGCCATCCACCCACGCTGAATACACCTCTATTTCCCCACGAGCCACAATGCCCTACGATCCTTCTATCAAAGAGCGGGGGAGCCGGCGTGGCGACCATACGGAACGAAGCCGATCTCGGAGCGTGGTTGAGGGGCCGGCCGGACACAGTGGCGCGGGTGATCGCCGTGCGGGCGGCCCTGGCGGCGCTTCCTTACATGGCCACTTACGTAGCTCGAAGTCCCGAAGCAAACGCCGCTGCCATCGTCTTGCCATCATTTCGTGCAACGTCTCCGCCTTGGTTCGCGGGCACAAGGCCGAACCAAGGCGGAGAGGAATTTAGCGCCGCCGGGGCCGCCGCCTGGGCCGCCGCCTGGGAGCGGGTGGAAACGGACACGGACGTCATCGACGCGGGTGCCTCGGCTCGGCAGCTCGCGAGTCGGCCCATTTGGCTCTCCCTTTGTCCCAAAACCTTCACCTCCTCCTGGGAGTTCTTGAAATCCGAGCTTCTCGCCCTGCACGGCAATTGGCGTGTCTGGACTGACTGGTATGAAGACCGGCTGGCGGGTATCGTGGCTGGCCGGCCTTTCATCCCGGAACAGAGCTGGAACGTATCCTCATTCCCCATGAGATCTGGAAACAAGGCCCTTACACGGTCAACGCGGTCATCGCAGAGTTTGAGGACAAATACCGCCACCCACCGCCCCCGGAGCTGGAAACCTCCATCCCCGACCAGGAGTCCGCCGTCATTGAGGTTACTCTCGGCGAGGACGGCCGCCTGCACCGAGCGCCACCACAGGGAATCGGCGCCGATAATGCGGGGCGCGAGGACATGCTGCGCCAGGCTTGGCAGGCGCACCGGGATCTGCTGGACGGCCTGAGTGTCCTCGATCCGGGGCGCAACTGGCCGGCGCTTAAATCGGCGCTCAAGGCCTATGACCACGCCCTCGGCGGTAACTTCGAGAGTTTCCAGGTCATCGCCCTCGGCACGCACGGGATCAGAATCACCGGCCTTGCTGGAGCGGCGGATGACCATCTGATTG
>JAYOEU010000012.1:0-42543 GCA_038116915.1 Alphaproteobacteria bacterium | reverse complement strand
TTCTGAGCATGACGGAAGTAAGCGTCCTCGTCGGACTGCTGCCACAGCAATTCAGTTGGCTGCCCCACGCGATCAGTCTGATCCGCTCGGTCTTTGGGCTCTAAAAAATCAGCGGTATTCACTCAAAGCGCCCCCTCGGGACGGTAACCCGATGGCGACAGGGTATCGCACCGTCGGACACCGCAAATCGCTCACCGGTTGACGCGCCGGGCGGAACCACATGACATACGGGGATGACCTCGCCGCCGACACAATGTGCAATCCCAAACCTCAGCCAACGTCCGGCGAGGCGACTGCTCTTTGACGTCCTATTCCTTGTCGGCGTGATCCTGATTGCGTCTCCCGTCTCCTCCTCGCGGGCCTCGGAATGCGGCGTGAGCAAGCTTGGTGCCGGGCCCCAGGTCACCATCGCGGCGGTCGCGGAGGATGGGACCCTGCGCACGGCGCGGGGCCAGGAAGTGCGGCTCGCCGGGGTTAGCCTGCCGCGGCCGGCGATCGGGCATGATCCGGCGGAGCCCCTGGCGGATACCGCCAGACGCGCCCTTGAGGATCTGACGCTCCAGAAGACCATGACGCTGCACCTCGTCCCGAAACGCCGGGACCGCTATGACCGTCTGCTCGCCCATCCGTGCCTTGAGAATGGCATCTGGGTTCAGAGTGCGTTGCTGGAGCGCGGCCTTGCCCTGGTCGCGACGACACGCGATACGCCGCAGCTCGCCGCGGAGATGCTTGCCCTCGAAAAGGCCGCGCGGGAACTCAAGGCCGGCATCTGGAGCGAACGGTTCTTTCGCGTACGCAATCCCTACGAGACGAGGCGCGACATCGACACCTATCAGATTGTCGAGGGACGTGTGGTCTCGGCCGTGATCATCAAGGGTGGCGCCTATCTGAACTTCGGGCAGGACTGGCGCACCGATTTCACGTTCAGCATATCCCCGGCCGACCGCAAACAGTTCGAGCGGAACGGCATCGACCTTGCGGGTCTCGCCTCTAGGCGCGTGCGCGGCCGGGGCTGGGTGACCCTGCGCAACGGACCACTGATCGAATTGACCCATCCGGAACAACTGGAGATATTGCCGGAGTGAAACCATCGATCCGAAAAACGAGCGCCTTGCCGGTCCCCGGATGGATCACTCCGGCCCGGTCCCGGCGCCGCCCGCTCCTGGGATTGCTCGCCGCCGGCCTTCTGCTTGCGGCGATGCCCCTGCTGCAGGCCTGTTCGGTGAACCCGGCGACCGGGCAAAGCAGCTTCACCGCCTTCATGTCGCCGGACGACGAACGCCGGGTCGGACGCCAGCAGGACCCTCTGATCCGCGAGCAATTGGGTGGGCGCTACGAAAACGATCCCCTGCACGACTATGTCAACCGGATCGGTCAGGCGCTGGCGGCGAATGCGGAACTTCCGGACCTGAAATTCACCTTCACCGTCCTCAACACTCCTGATGTGAACGCCTTCGCCCTGCCGGGAGGGTATGTGTACGTGACACGCGGGCTGCTCGCGCTGGCCGACACCGAGGCCCAGTTGGCCGGTGTCCTGGCCCATGAGATCGGGCATGTGACCGCGCGCCACGCGGCGCAGCGCCATAGCTGGGCGTCGGTCGCACAGATCGGCGGGCTGATCCTGCGGTCCACCGATCTGAAGGGGGTCGGCGAGGCCTTTGACGTCGGCGGCCAGATTTTCCTGTCCGGTTATTCCAGGGAGCAGGAATTCGAAGCCGATACGCTCGGTATCCGCTATCTGGCCAAGGCCGGATACGATCCGGCGGGCGTGGCACAGTTCCTCGGCAAACTGCGCGAGCACGCCAAACTGGAGGCGACACGGAGCGGATCCGGGCAGGATCCGGACAATTTCCAACTCCTCGGCACCCATCCCCGCACCATCGACCGGGTCGATCGGGCAATGCAGGCCGCGCTCGTCTCGCCCGATCAGGGTGGCCGGGACGGGCGGGAGGCTTATCTGCGCCGGATCGACGGCATGCTGCACGGTCCCGATCCGGCGAAGGGCGAAATCCGCGGAAACACGTTCATCCGCCATACCGACGGCTACCGCTTCAGTATTCCCGAGGGAGCGAAAATGGCGCTCTCCAACGACCGCCTCCAGATTCAGGGACCGGGCCAGGCCCGGGTATCGGTCGATGAAGCGCCGACCGCCTCCGGCCTGTCGGCTGAAACTTATCTCGCCCGGGTATGGGCCGCGCGCACGCCGTTTTCCGGGCTTGAACCATTGACCATCAATGGATTGCCCGGCGCGACCGCGGCCGTTGAAGTGACGACTCCCGGCGGGGTCGCCGATGTGCGGCTGGTCGTCGCCCGCCTGCGGCCGGACCGGGTCCTCCGCTTCGCGATCCTGATGCCGCGTCCGGCGCCGGCGGCTTTGCAACTAGCGATGCGGCGCATGACCTACAGTCTTGAAACCTTCCCACCTGTCTCGCCCCGCGCCCTGCCCGCACCCCGGATCGCCATACATCGGGTCGAACCGGGAGATACCGTCGCGGCGCTGGCCCGGCGTCTGCCGCCGGGGGGCGATCAGGAACGGGAATTCCGGGTCCTGAACGGCCTCGGCCCGCGCGAGGAGCCGAGTGCCGGAACACTCGTCAAATTGATTTCAAGATAGCCGCATCCGACGGTTCAGGCCGATACCGAGTGCAGGATCTCGCCGCCGCCCGACAGACACACCGCGTTCAACGCCCCCCCCTCGCCGCTTCCGCCGTCAAGCTCAAGCCAATGAGCCTCGCGGGAAATACCCCGGCGCTTCGGATCCGTGCCGCGGACCAGCAAGGCCGCTTCCGGATGCGGCGCCGTCATCCGGTCGGGGCCGCCGGCATCCCACCAGAAGCGGTCCTGCTGTTCGGAAAGAGCGCGCTTGGGATCGATCCCGGCATTGACCAGAAGCAATCCGCCGTCGCCGGTGATTGCCGCGCGCTTCAGCATCGCGTGAAACTGCGTATGACCGGGCATCGCCCGCACGCCGCCGCGCAGCCGCGACGTCCATTGTGCGAGCGCCGTCGGTCCGTCCCGCGCCGCCGCGATCCCCTCGTCATAGCGGCCGCCATAGGCTTGGACCGTCCTGGCGACGCCGCGCTTCTCCATCCAGCGCAAAGTATAACCGGCCGCCGCCGCGAACTGGATCTGTAGCAGATTGCGCCACATTTCCTCCTGGCTGCCGCGCAAGACCACCACGTCGTCCGGATGCATGAACGGCGGTTGGGCAAGGAAAAGACGTCTGAACCGCAAAACCTCGTCCACGGCGCCAATGGTATCCGGGCCAACCCCGATGACATCGCCGAGATACACCAGACGGTCGCCGCGCTCGAAGCGGCTTTCGATCTCGTCATGGATTTTCCGCAGGCGCTCGGCATCGCCGCGAACCGCCGCGATCGCCCAAATGCGCCCCGCCGGGTTCAGTACCGAGAAATGTGTGCCGTCCAGTGCCAAGATGCCAGAGTCCCTTTCCGCGCCCGGGATATCACCACACGCGAGACTACCCGACAATGAGCGTCACGGAAAATCCACGACCGAATTGAAAACGGCGCCCCGAGGAGCGCCGCTTTTCGACCGTTACGCCGGGTCAGGCGATATTCATTATCTTCTCAAGGCGCGTGGCGGCGGTCTCCTCATCGATCTTCTCGATCGCCGCGAATTCCCGCGCCAGACGATCCAGCGCCGCCTGATACATCTGCCGCTCGCTGTAGGACTGATCGGCTTGGGAGCTGTTCCGCCGGAGATCACGGACGACCTCGGCGATCGACACCGGATCACCGGAATTGATCTTGGCCTCGTATTCCTGCGCCCGGCGCGACCACATGGTGCGCCGCACCCGCGCGCGGCCCTTCAGCTTGGTCAGCGCCACGTCCATCTGCTTGCGCGAGCTGAGCCGCCGCAGCCCCGAATTCTGAGCTTTGGCAACGGGTATCCGCAGAGTCATGCGATCATGTTCGAAATTGATCACCAGCAGATCAAGTTCGGTCCCCGCGATCTCCTGAGTTTCGGTTCCAAGGATCTTGCCGACCCCATGGGTCGGGTAAACGACAAAGTCGCCCGTCTTGAATTCCATTTTCTTCGTCATCCGTGCCGTCTCTCTGATCAGTCATACTATTCCCGGTCCATCCCCGGCGGCGCATTCTGCTCCGGTCTTCAGACGCGTTTGAACGCACGAAACCGTGCTTCGCGGCCCTGCGGCCACGTTACGCGCCAGGGGTCCGACCTTGATCGGGAATCGGGAAAAAACCGCCGATGCAGCCTCCTCACCGTTGGATATACCCTATCACAAATCCGACCCGATTGGTAGGGAAAGAAACGCGATAAAGTTTTAACAAATTGCGTGTGATTTCGTCGCAACGCCAATCGCCGCAGTTCAATTCCCCGCGCCGGGCTTCTCGCTGAAGAACTTTTCGAACTTGCCGTCCATGCCTTCATAGGACTTGGCGTCGTCGGCATGCGGGATCATCCGCGTGATATTCGGCCAGATTTCCGAAAATTTGCGATTGTGCTCCACCCATTCCTCGGCGCCGGGCTCGGTATCCGGCAGGATCGCTTCCGGCGGACATTCGGGCTCGCAGACACCACAATCGATGCACTCGTCCGGGTGGATCACAAGCATGTTCTCGCCCTCGTAGAAACAGTCCACGGGGCAGACCTCAACGCAATCCGTATATTTGCACCGAATGCAGTTGGCGTTGACGATATACGTCATGATTAGACTTTCCTCTCAACGGGCGGGCGCCGAAATCTCCTAATGAATTCCCGGCTAGCCCGCAAGCCCCAGTTTTCCCAGCGCCCGTTTCCGTGCGGCCCCGCTGTCCCGGTCATCGACGAACATCAATCCGGCCATCCGGCGCATGAGCTGCGCTTCAAGTTCATGCAGAGTGCCGTCGGAATAAACGACCTCCCAGAGCATTTCCATGAGATCAATCCGCTCGGCCTCGTCGAACGCGTCCCGCAAGACCTTGGTGTAGCGGTAGATGTCGTTGCTGGCATCCAGATCGTCCGCCGCCTCGTCTAGTATCTCGCGCGCCGCCGTCTCATCGATCGCGAACCGCTCGACCATCAGCCGCAGCATCGCCGCCTCTTCCTGCTGATCGAGATGTCCGTCCAGCTGTGCCGCCCGCGCGAGCAGGGCCGCGCAGGTAAGACGCGCCGGCGCGGCACTGGGCGCACTTCCGGTTTCCGGTTGCCGCATGGCCGTGATCGCGGCCCTCAATCTGCTCAACATCCGTTCCGCCTTCCGGGTTATCTCGTCCGGCCCGCGGCTGTTGCCTCGGACCGCAGGGTCAACTACATGTCCGGTCATGTCGGATTTGTCACTTCTAAATTCAAACAGCTTTAGCCGCGACGCGCCGGCTGCCCGGCGCAATGCCGCCGCGATCCTGGAGGTCCTGCAGCGAATTCTGCCGCCGGCGGGCACCGTTCTGGAAATCGGCAGCGGGACCGGCCAACACGCCGCCGCCTTCGCGCCCGCCCTCGCGCCACGCCGCTGGCTGCCGAGCGATCCCGACCCGGCCCAGCGCGCCAGCATCGCCGCCTGGATCGCCGACATGCCGCCGCCGAAGCCGCTGCCCCCGCGCGCCATCGACGCCGCCGCTCCGGTTTGGGAAGTCACTCCCGACGACGGCATAACGGCGATCACCTCGGCGAATGTGATCCACATCTCGCCCTGGGCGGTGACCGAGGGCCTGATTGCCGGTGCCGGCCGCCTTCTGCCACGCGCCGGGGTGCTGCATTTCTATGGCCCCTTCAAGCGTGGCGGCGTTCATACCACCGACAGCAACGCCGCCTTTGACGCCTCCCTGCGGGCGCGGAATGCCGACTGGGGAGTCCGGGACCTTGACGAGATCGTGCACTTGGCAACCGTGCAGGACCTGACACTGGACCAGGTGATCGACATGCCGTCGAACAACTTCTCGGTGGTGTTCAAGCGCGTTTGACGCAGCGGCTCACGCGTGCCCGATGCTGAGATCGTTTCCGCCGGTATTCTCGCCGCGCATCAGATAGAGCGGGCGGCTGTTGTAGTCGGTGACCGCTCCCGCGCGTTTCGCAGCCTTGGCGCCGTTGGCATGGTCGAAGAACGAGCCCGCCGGCATGAATCGCAACACGAAGGCGGCGCGGCGGTTCGCCGAGCGGTTGGGGTTCGAGCCATGCACCAGCCAAGTATCGAGGATTGCCATCTGACCGGGCTCAAGCAGCACGTCGCGGGCCTTGCCGTCATCCACGGCCGCGGGGTCCAGGATCAGGCGCACCGCCGCATCCCTGCCTTCAGGCGTGTCATTGATGCTGATATGCGGAACCTCGCCGCCATGGGTTCCGGGAACGTATCTGAGGCATCCGTTTTCCGGCGTGCACTCATCAAGTGCGATCCAAACGCTGGTGGTCGCCTTCGGCTCGATCGGCCAATGCGGGGCGTCCTGGTGCCAGGGGATCACCTGCCCGGTCCCGGCCGGCTTGCCGAAGATCGTGGTCCCCCAGAGGATCACGTCCGGCCCCATAATCCGGGCAACCATGTCGAGAATATCGTTCCGTCTGGCGATCTCCAGCCAGACCGGGTCACCCTCGACCGCGACGGGACCGTAGCCGGAGAGATGCGGGCAGACGATGATATTGCGGTCGGTTTCCGGATTGCGGGTCAGCAGCTCATCCAATGCCGCACGCAAGGTCGCGACGGTTTCACCGTCCAGCCTGAACTCGGGCACCACCAGGCCGTCGCGCCGATAGGTTTCCAGTTCCGCGTCGCTCAGCGTGCCCATGGTGCCTCCGGTGACCTGACTGCCGGGCTCCAGTATCCCGCCGGCGCGAGACCCTGTCCAGAATGCACGGGAGTGCAACGGACCGGGTACTGGAATGCCGTCTTCCGAACGCTTAGGATCGCGGGAACCCGACCACTTTCTGCTCGAAGGACCGCACCGACATGGAAAACCGTACGGAAGTCGCCATCATCGGCGCCGGGTTTGCCGGGATGTATCTGCTGCACCGTCTGCGCGGCATGGGCGTGCCGACGGTCGTGCTGGAAGCCGGCTCCGGCGTCGGCGGCACCTGGTACTGGAACCGCTATCCCGGCGCGCGCTGCGACATTGAGAGCATCCAGTACTCCTACCAGTTCGACGACGCGCTCCAACAGGAATGGGAATGGAGCGAGCGCTACGCGACCCAACCGGAGATCCTGAAATACGCCGAACATGTCGCCGACCGTTACGGTTTGCGGCCGGACATCCGGTTCAACACCCGTGTCCATTCCGCGGCTTACGATGAGGCCTCCAACGAGTGGACTCTGAAAGCGGAGGATGGCGCCACATGGACCGCGCGGATGTTCGTGATGGCGACGGGGTGCCTGTCGGTGCCGCATAAGCCGGATCTGAAAGGCCTGAAGAGCTTTGCAGGCCCGGTCTATCACACCGGAGAGTGGCCGCATGAGCCGGTCGATTTTACCGGCAAGCGCGTGGCGGTGATCGGCACCGGTTCCTCCGCCATCCAGTCGATCCCCCGCATCGCCGAGCAGGCCGCGCGGCTGACGGTGTTCCAACGCACCGCGAACTACTCGATCCCGGCGCGCAACGCTCCGCTGGACCTTGAATACGTGAAGTCCGTCAAGGCCCGCTATGCCGAGTTCCGGGCCGAAGCCGCCAAGACGCCGCCTGGAATCCACGCGGTCTTCAATCCAGGCTCGGTCTTGGAGGCAACACCGGAGGAACGCGAGGCGGCTTACGAGGAGCGTTGGCAAAAAGGCGGGCTCATCTTCATGGGCGCTTTCGGGGACGCAATGCTGAGCCAGCGCGCCAACGATGTGCCGGCGAATTTCGTGCGCCGCAAGATCCGCGAGATCGTCAAGGACCCGAAGATCGCCGACAAGCTCTGTCCGAAAAACATCATCGGCGCCAAGCGGCTCTGCGTCGATACCGGCTATTACGCGACCTTCAACCGTGACAATGTCGCGCTGATCGATCTGAAGGACCAGCCGTTCGAGGAAATCACGGCAAATTCGGTGCGCGTGAAGGGCGAGACCGTGGAGGTCGACGCCCTGGTCATCGCCACCGGCTTCGATGCGATGACCGGCGCGATCATGAATGTCGATATCCGGGGCCGCGGCGGCGCCCGGCTGCGGGAGCGCTGGGCCGGCGGGCCGAGCAGCTATCTCGGGCTCGCCATGGCGGATTTTCCCAACCTGTTCACCGTCACCGGCCCCGGCAGCCCGTCGGTCTTCACCAATATGCTGCCGACCATCGAGCAGCACGTGAACTGGATCGCCGATTGCATCGGCTACATGAACACGCGCAACTACCGCTGCATCGAAGCAACGCCGGATGCCGAAAGGGACTGGTGGGAGCATGTGCAGGAGGTCGGCAATGTCGGCCTCAAGGGAACCACCGACAGCTGGTATATCGGCGCCAATGTCGAGGGCAAGGCACGGGTCTTCATGCCCTATCTCGGCGGCTACCCGCAATATTGCGAGCGCTGCGAGGAAATTGTCGCGGACGGATACAAGGGGTTCGCGTTCAGTTGAGGCGCGGCGTCCATGTCGGACATCTGCCTAACGTTTTCCGTATCCCCGGCGAAGGCCGGGGCCGACGCCTCAAGCGGCGGCAAGCGACAGATAGCCGAGCAATTTCAAAGCGCCATGAAAGTGCTCTGCTACCCGTCGCGCGGATCATTCTCAGGCGTCGGCCCCGACTTCCGTCGGGGATTCGGCTCAATTATGAGAAACCGTCCTCTTACCCCAGCTTCGCCGCCACCCTTCCCAACCTTTCGACCGCGTCCAGAACGCAGGCTTGACCGAAGCCCGGCCACTGCACGCGGGCGAGGAAATGGTCGACCCCGAATTCCTCGCGGTAGCGGGCGATCTCGTCCGCCACCTCGGCCTCATCGCCGATGATGAAGCGGTTGGCGCAGAACTCGTCGAACTGATCGGCAAGGCTCGGCCCCTGGGAGGCGGAATGCTGGCCCCAGGAGGCGTAGGACTCGTATTTCGCCAGCAGCGACGGTCCCGCCGCCGCCATCGCCGCTTCCTTGGTCGGCCCGATCGCGACCTCGCGGATCAGCGGCTGGCCATGCGGATTGCTGGTCCCCGCCTTGGCCATCTCCTGCTTGTAGACGCCCATCCGATGCACCGCGTCGTCCCAATGCATGGTCGGCGGCACCACCCAGGGACAGCCGAGGCGCGCGGCTCGGCGCACGGCGGGCGGAATGTCGCCGCCGACCCAGATCGGCGGGCCGCCCGGACGTTTCGGACGGATGCTGGCGCTTAGATTCCCGACGGTGAAGTGCTTGCCGCGATGCTCGACCCTTTCCTCGGTCCAGAGCCGGCGGATCAGCGGTATCGCCTCCTCGAAACGCTCGCGCCGGTCCTCGAACTTGACGCCCAGCCCCTCGAACTCTTCCTCGCGATAGCCGACGCCGACGCCGAGGATGTAGTTGCCGTTGGTGATCCAATCGAGGGAAGCCGCATACTCGGCGACGATCACCGGGTTCTGCATTGCCAGCAGCACGATGGCGATGCCGAACTCCATCCCCTCGCCCTCGGCCGCGAGACGCGCGATCAGCGGTTCCGCCTGGATCATCTGCAGGGGCTCGGACAGAAAGTGTTGGCCGACCAGGACCGAGGAGAAGCCGTTCTCTTTCGCAACCCGGGTCTGCTCGCAGAGATTGGCGACTTCATGGCCGAGATCGGCGCCGCGCGGCCACTGGGTTGCCATGTACATGCCTAGTTTCATCGCCGCTCGCTCCCTTTAGCGCCCACCCTCGTGATGGACCAATCTGCGGCGTCGCCTTTTGCCGGCGGCGCTCCTATGCTGTCGGCCGAGAGCCTGCCACGGTTTGTCCGGCGGCGTCCATCGGGAGGATAGACAAGCGATGAAACTGGGATTGAGCATCGGCGGCCACGGCGCCAAATTCGCGATGAACATGGACCTGATCGCCGAAGCGGAAAATCTCGGCTTCGACTCGCTCTGGACCTCGGAAAGCTGGGGTCATGACGCGGTGACGCCGGCGGCCTGGGCGCTGGCCCGCACCTCGCGGATCAAGGTCGGCACCGGCATCATCCAGATGACGACGCGGACCCCTACCTTGACCGCGATGACGGCGATAACGCTCTCGCATCTCTCGGGCGGGCGCTTCATCCTCGGCCTCGGCCCGTCCGGCCCGCAGGTGGTCGAGGGCTGGCACGGCGTGCCCTACGGCAAGCCGCTGACGCGGCTGCGCGAATATGTCTCCATCATCCGCAACATTCTGGAACGCGAGGCCCCGCTGGAGCACCAGGGCGAGCACTACCAGTTCCCCTACAAGGGCGAGGGCTCGACCGGGCTCGGCATTCCGCTCAAGAGCATTCTGCACGGCGACCCGAAGACGCGCATCGTCACCGGCGCGATCTCTCCCGCCGGTGTCAAGGCGGCGGCGGAGTGTGTTGACGGCTTCATCCCGATCTATATGGACCCCACCCGCTTCGATGTCTTCGCCCCGCATATCCAAGCCGGATTCGACAAGGCCGGCAAAGGTCGCACTTTGTCGGATTTCGACGTGATGCCCATGTGCTACATCAATATCGACGACGATGTGGAGGTCGCGAGCCGTCCGGTCCGCCAGAATGTCGCGTTCTATATCGGCGGCATGGGCGCGCGGGATAAGAACTTCTACTGCGACTACGCCAAACGCATCGGCTTCGAGGCGGAAGCCACCAAGATCCAGGATCTGTTCCTGGACGGCAAACGCGCGGAGGCCGCGGCGGCGGTGCCCCAGGAACTGATCGATCAGGTCGCCCTGGTCGGCCCCAAGGCCCGGATCGTCGAAAAGCTCTCCGACTGGAAGGCCGCGGCCAAACAGCGGCATGTGGACACCCTGATCGCCCGGACCAGTTCCCCCGAGGCGCTCCAGCTCTTGGCGGAGACCGTGCTATAGGCGGTCACTTGGCAGGAGCGTATTCCTGGCGCAAGCCAGGATCCATTCCAAGATTTGTTCGGCGGACCAACGGCGGATCACCCGTGGAAAAGCCGAGAGCCCATCCTGAACCAACCTACGGAACGGGAAGCAGGAACGGAATGGGCCCTGGCTTCCGCCAGGGATGCAGATTTTCTTTCGTTGCCTTGGGGGGCGTTCAGTGACGGAAACCGGTCCCACCGCCCCCGGCGCCTTGCCCCGGCTCCCGATGGGAGCGCCCTTGAAGGCCGCGCTGATGATGATCGGCGCGATGGTCTTCTTCTCCTCCATGGGTGTGTTCATTAAGCTCGCGGCGGCCCAGCTCCATGCGTTCGAGGTCGTCTTCTTCCGCAACTTTCTCGCGGTGCTGATGATGGTTCCCTGGCTGGTGCGTCAGGGACCGGGTGTCATGAAGACCAAGCGGATCGGCCTCTATGCCCTACGCTCGTTCTTCAACATCATCGGCATGACCGCGGGCTTCACGGCGCTGATCCTGATCCCGCTTGCCGAGGCGACGGCATTGAGCTTCACCGCGCCGCTTTTCGCCACCATTGCGGCCGCGATCTTCCTTGGCGAGGTCGTGCGGATCAGGCGGATCACCGCACTGGCCATCGGCTTCATCGGCATGCTGATCGTGATCCGGCCCGGCGTCGAGGCGATCTCTCCCGGCGCCCTGCTGGCGCTGCTCAACTCGGTGACCATCGCCGCCACCATCATCATCGTGAAAAAGCTGACATCCACCGAACAGCCCGCGACCATTGTCACCTACATGGTGCTGCTGCAGACGCCGATGTCACTGATCCCGGCGCTGTTCTACTGGCAGTGGCCGGAACCGCTGATCTGGCTCTGGCTGATCGGCCTCGCGGGGGCCGGAACGCTCGGGCATCTGATGTACACGCGCGCGATCCAGCTTGCCGAGGTAACGCAGATCCAGCCGCTGGACTTCATCCGCCTGCCGATCATCGCGCTCCTGGCCTATTTCATTTTCGCCCAGGTCCCGACGATCTGGACCTGGATCGGCGGCGTGGTGATCTTCGCCTCGACCGCCTATGTCACGCACCGCGAGGCCCAGCTTGCCCGCGAGCGCCGGCGCGAGGCGCAGGAGGGGGAGAGCAATAACGGCTGACCGGCCATTGCCGCGCCTTCCGACGCCTGATACCGTCCGGCCATGAAAACCATCGGCGCCCTTGTCTTCCCAGGTTTCGAGCTCCTTGACCTTTACGGTCCGCTGGAGATGTTCGGTCTCAACCGCGACGCGTTCGAAATTCACATCGTCGCCGAAACCATGGATCCGGTCGCCGCGACGCCCGGCCCCAAGACCCAACCGGACGAGGCATTCGGCGCCCGCGAGGCCTTCGACATCCTGCTGATCCCCGGCGGCATGGGCTCGCGCCCCGGCATGGAGAACAAGACCCTGCTCGGCTGGATCGCCGAACAGTCAAGGCGCGCCGAGACGGTCGCCACGGTCTGCACGGGCTCAGCGATGCTCGCCGGAACCGGCGCGCTCGACGGTAAACGGGCGACATCGAACAAGATGGCCTGGAAGTGGGTGACCTCCCAGGGCCCGAAGGTGAACTGGATCCGCAAGGCCCGCTGGGTCGAGGACGGCAAGTTCTTCACCTCCTCCGGCGTGTCGGCGGGCACAGACATGAGCCTCGCGCTGATCGAAAAACTGATCGGCGCCGAGGCCATGGAGACCATCGCCAAACGCGCGGAATATGTCCGCAATGCCGACCCGGACAACGATCCCTTCGCGTAAACCGGCGAGCCCGGATCGCAGTCGTTCAACGGCAAAACAAAATTGTTACCGTCGCCCTGGCGAAAGGCAGGGCCGAGCGCCGATATTGCAGCGTGACGGGCTAGGATCCGGCGGCTGTTTCCCGTGCGTGGCCTTGCCTTTCGCCAGGGCGACGGTTTAGGTAGGTTAACCGGCAAAAGGGGTGCCGACTGAACGGTCCGTGGCGATCCTTTCTGCAGCATTCACCGTTATCCCCACCGCCAGGAACGCCGACAATGACCTCCCTTCCCGACACCATGACCGCCATCGAGATCGAAGCCTTCGGGCCGCCGGAGGGGCTGAAGCCGGCGACACGTCCGGTTCCGCTGCCAGGGGATGGCGAAGTGCTGATCCGGGTCTCCCATGCCGGCGTCAACCGGCCGGACGTCCAACAGCGGCTCGGCGGTTATCCGCCGCCGCCGGGCGCTTCGGACATTCCTGGTCTGGAGATCGCCGGCACGATTGTCGCGCTTGGCCCGAACGCCGGTGACTGGAAGATCGGCGATGAGGCTTGCGCACTGGTCTCCGGCGGCGGTTATGCGGAATACTGCACCGCGCCGGCGCCGCAATGCCTTCCGATCCCCAAGGGCTACACCCTGGAGGAGGCCGCGAGCGTGGTCGAGACCAGCTATACGGTCTGGGCCAACGTGTTCATGCGCGGGCACCTGAAGGCCGGGGAAATCTTTCTCGTGCATGGCGGCTCCAGCGGCATCGGCACCATGGCGATCCAGATGGCCAAGGCCTTCGGCGCCCGGGTCTTCGCGACCGCCGGCTCACCCGAGAAATGCAAGGTCTGCGAGGAGCTCGGTGCCGAGCGGGCGATCAATTACCGCGAGGAGGATTTCGTGGCGGTCATGAAGGCCTCCGGCCGCGCCGATGTGATCCTCGACATGGTCGGCGGCTCCTATACCCAGCGCAATGTCGACAGCCTGAATATCGAGGGCCGGCTCTGCCAGATTGCGTTTCTGCAGCCGCCGGTGGTGGAAAAGTTCAATTTCCTGAAGATGCTGACCCTGCGCTTGACCCTCACCGGCTCGACCCTGCGTCCCCGGACCGTGGAGCAGAAAGCCGAGATCGCCCGGGATCTGCGCGCCCATGTCTGGCCGCTGCTGGAAAGCGGGGCGATCAAGCCCGTGCTGTTCAAGACCTTTCCCATGGCCGAGGCGGCCGCGGCGCACGCCTTGATGGAATCCAGCGCGCATATCGGCAAGATCATGCTGGACTGCCGTTGATCCTTGGCGGATCGTCAAAGCAGACAACAGAACAGGCCTGCCCGTGGCCACGACCTCGCCAGCACCAGAACCAGAACCGACCGGCCCCGCCCTGCGGCTGACCGACTGTTACCGGTTCTTCGCGCCGCTGGTGCTGATGGTCGAGCTCAACATGATCTCGAAGTCGGTGATCCATGGCTTCCTCGCCCGAATGCCGACGCCGGACGTGACCCTGGCGGCGTTCAACGCCGGCTTCACCTTCTATTTCGCGATCACCAGCGCGACCGAGGTCATTGTCGCGCTCAGCCTGTCCTATCTGAAGAGCCGGGCGGATCTCGGACGGCTGATCGGTTTCACGGCCATGGTGCTTTCCGTGCCCTGGACCATCGCCATGTTGACCGTGTTCACGGGCCTCGGGGACATGATATTCGGCGGCTGGTTCAGTCTCAGCCCGCAAGGCCAGCTCGAAGCCCGGTGGGCCACCGCCATGCTTGCGCTGAGCCCGCCGGTTCTGCTGTTGCGGGGCACCGCCTTCGCCCTGCTCATGATGAACCGCAAGACCATAATCATCACCGCCAGCACCTTCGTGCGGCTCGCCTCGCTCAGCCTTTCTCTGTTCATCCTGCCGCTCTGGATCGAGGGCGCGGCGGTCGGCGCGGCGGCGCTGGTCTTCTGCATGGCATCGGAAACCGTCTTTGCGTGGTTCTTCGCCTGGAAATTCTGGGCCGCTCTGCCGGCGGGCGGCTCGATCCGCGACAGCTTCCGGGGCTATTGGGGGTTCTCCTGGCCCCTGATCATCAATTCCTCCTCCGAGATGGGCGTCATCTTCACCATCAACCTGTTCCTCGGTCGGCTGCACGAAGCCGAGCTGGCGATCGCCGCGTTCGGCATCATCCATGGCCTCGTCTCCCTGCTGATGGCGCCGATGCGCAATCTCGCGCAATCCGCGCAAACCCTGGTCACGCGGCGGGAGGATGTCAGGGTGATGCTGGTCTTCACCGCGCAACTGATCGTCGGCTTCACGGTGCTGGCTCTCGTACTGTTCGAGACGCCGCTCCGTCATGTCGTCCTGCGCGGTATCATGGGATTGACGCCAGAGCTCGCCGGCTATTGCGAGCCGGCGATGGGCGCCGCCTTCACGATGTCGGCTTTCTGGGCCTGCGCGGCTCTGTTCCGGGGACTGCTCGCCAAGGCCCGGACCACCACCTCGCTCGCGGTCGCGGGCGTGCTCAGGATCGCGACGGCGGCCGCCGCGGTTTCGATCAGCCTGACCCGGCCGGAACTGAACGGCGGCCTATTGGGCGTCGCCGCCTGGGTGTTTTCTTATGCGGTCGAGACAAGTCTCAGCCTCTGGCGCCTGCGCCGGCTCGGCTGGTTTATCGGACGATAGAGGCGAGGCGTCCGGTCACGCGCCGCGCGCATCCGTCAGCGGCACTTCAACGATGCCGATCTCGCCGAAATCGGCGCGCAACAGGTCTCCCGGCCTGACTCGGATCAAGCCGGTACAGGTGCCCGTGGAGACGATCTCGCCGGCCTTCAATCCCTCCGAGCCGCGCAGGTGATTGGCCAGCCAGAGCATCACGTTCACCGGATCGCCGAGCGCCCGCTCCCCTATTCCCACCGCCGCTTCCTCGCCGTTGATCGAAAGCCGCACCTGATGCGCCGGCAGATCGAAGCGCCGCCAATCGCCGATCACCGCGCCGGTGGTCAGCGATACATTCGCGCCCCCATCGGCGGTCACGCGGAACCGGCCGCCCTTGGCGATCCCCTCGGCAAGGCGGGAGCCGACGATCTCCAGCGCCGGCGCCACGCCGTCGATGGCCGCTTCGACCTCCGCGCGCGAATAGGCGGGGCCGCGCGGCGGCAGATCCTTGCCGAGGCGCAACGCGAACTCTCCCTCGACCCAAAGATCATGGGCGGCGAAGACCGGCACCGGCGCGCCGGATGTGAAAGAGAACCGGGCCGGGACCCGGGCCGATCCGGGCTCCGTGGTACCGAGCTTGGCCTGGCTTTGGGGCGAGGTGGAGCCGACCTTCCAGGCGTTGGACCTGGGGCCAAGATGCGCGAAAACCTCGGCCTGCATCGCATAAGCCGCCGCCGCGTCGGACGGCCCCTCGGCCTCGCTCGGGCTGACGGTCGTCCCCTCAAGTCTGGCGATCGCAAGACGATCGGTGAAGGCGGTCATCACAGGCTCCTTGTGTCTTATCGTGCTTGAATAGCAGGATTGCGGACTCTCGGCGGTGCGACGGAGGTTTGCCGCGTGATGATACAATAATCCAGCACTTGGAACGCATCATCGTCACGCTCAACCCGAATCCCTGGCGAAAGCCAGGGCCTGTTCCGCCATCACTTCGGACGGAGGTGACGGTGAAGCGTTTCCACCGGCCAGCCAAAATCCTCAGCCGACGGTCACGATGTTCCCCCTGCGGCATGGGCCCTGGTTTTCACTAGGGATTCGATGAAGAGGAGTCCGGCGTGATGGAATGAGACGAGCTGTAATCGGAGAATGCCCCCCGCTTATCGCCGACGTGATCGCCCTTGCAGAGAGGCGGCGGTATTGTTCCCGCGACAAGCAGCAGAAAGCCCGCGCGATGTCCGAAGCCGATACCCTGTTGATTGATGCGACAACTCGAATTTTGCAGGATCTCTGCGATCCCCAGACCGTCAACGCCGCCAAGGACGACGGCTGGAAACCAACCCTCTGGCGGGCCCTGGAGGAGTCCGGACTGACCCTCGCCTGGGTGCCGGAGGAACGCGGCGGCGCTGGCGCAAGTCTTGCCGATGGTTTTGCAATCGCCGCGGTCTCCGGGCGCTTTGCGGTACCGGTTCCGCTGGGCGAAACGCTGCTCGCCGGCTGGCTGCTCGCCGCCGCCGGTCTCGACTGTCCGGATGGCACGATGAGCGCCGCGCCGAGCCGGCCGAGAGATCGGATCACCCTCGGCAAGGACGGCAGGCTTTCGGGCCGCGCTCTCGGCATTCCCTTTGCGGGCACCGTCCAGCATCTGGCGGTCTTGACGGAGCAGGACCGCACGCTCCATGTCGCGCTGGTCGCCGCGAAGGACTGCGCGATCCGAGCCGCACCGGGCCTGTCCGGCGACGGCCGCGACGCTGTGACATTCGACGGGGTGGTTCCCATCGCGATGGCCGAACTGCCCGGCAATTTGGGCGCGAACTGCTTGGCGGTCATGGGGGCGGCGCTGCGTGCCTCGCAGATCGGCGGCGGTTTGCAGGAAATCCTCGCCATGGCCACCGCCTATGCCCAGGAACGGGTGGCGTTCGAGAAGCCGATCGCCAAGTTCCAGGCGGTTCAGCACAACCTCGCGCGCCTCGCCGGGGAAACCGCGGCGGCGGTGGCGGCCGCAAGCTCGACAGCGGACACCATCGCAACCTTGGACGGTCTCGGCGACGCGGCCTTCTTCGAGGCGGCGGCGGCCAAGATCCGGGCCGGAGAAGCCGCCGGCGAAGGGGCCGCGATCGCGCATCAGGTGCACGGCGCCATCGGCTTTACCGAGGAACATATCCTGCATCGCTTTACCCAGCGTCTCTGGGCCTGGCGGGACGATTTCGGCAATGAGAGCGAGTGGGCGGTTCAACTCGGCGAATTCGTCGCCGAGGGCGGCGCCGACGAGCTTTGGCCGCTTCTCGCCTCGCGCTAGGTCATTTCGCAACGGAACCCGCCCATGTCGCAAGCCATCCATTTCGATCCGATCCGCCTGCCCCCCGAAGCCGAGGAATTGCGGATCGAGGTTCGCGCCTTCCTAGCCGAGGAGATCGCGAACGGCGGTTTCGATCCGCGTACGACGATCCTTTCCAGCGGCTTCGACCGGGAGTTCAGCAAGCGCGTCGGCGCCAAGGGATGGATCGGCATGACCTGGCCAAAGCAATACGGCGGCCGCGAACGCAGCTTTCTCGAACGCTATGTCGCGACCGAGGAGTTCCGGGTCGCCTGCGCCCCCACCGCGGCCCATTTCACCGCCGACCGGCAGAGCGGACCGGTGTTGTTGAAATACGCGCCGGAACATATCAAGCAGGAGGTTCTGCCCGCGATCACCAGAGGCGAATGCACGTTCTGCATCGGCATGAGCGAGCCGAATTCCGGCTCCGATCTGTTCGCCGCCAGCACTCGGGCGACAGCGACCGATGGCGGCTACCTGATCAACGGCACCAAGCTCTGGACATCGAACGCCCATCAATCGGATTTCATGATCGGGCTGTTCCGCACCTCGCCGCCGACCAAGGAAAACCGGCGCCACGGCCTGACGCAGTTCCTCGTGCGTCTGAAACAGTCGGGCATCACCATCAATCCCGTGCGCAACATGGCGCACAAGCATGAGTTCAACGAGGTTGTCTTCGAGGATCTGTTCATCCCGGAGGACCATATCCTCGGCGAGCTCGACGGGGCCTGGAAACAGGCGACCAGCGAGCTTGCCTATGAGCGCAGCGGGCCTGAACGGTTCCTTGAGACCTATTACGTGTTGACCGAACTGGTGCGGGTACTCGGCAACAGCCCGGATCCCCGTGCCGCCGAGGGGATCGGCCGACTGGTGGCCCAGGTTCACACCCTCCGGCGCATGTCGGTTTCGGTAAACGGCATGCTGCAGGCCGGCAAGGAGCCGGTCCTGGAGGGCTCCATCGTCAAGGATGTGGGCACCATCTGGGAGCAGACCCTGCCCGACAAGGCGCGCTCCCTCGCGGCCTTCGTGGACGCCGAGCCCGGCAACCGGGCGACTTTTGACGAGTTGCTGCAATACGCCACCACGATCGCCCCGAAACTGACCATCCAGGGCGGCACGACCGAGGTTCTTCGCGGCATCATCGCCCGCGGCCTCGGACTGCGCTGAGGCACGTCCATGCCGGATCTTTCCAGCCTTCTCACGCCGTCATCCGTGGCGGTCGTCGGCGCATCCAACGATGCGCACAGCCTGCGCGGCCGGATCATGGCGGTCATGGGATGCCACAGGGTTGATATCCCGATCTATCCGATCAGCCGCTCCCAGGACGAGGTTTTCGGGCTCAAGGCCTACCAGTCCGTCGCCGAGACCCCGACACCGCCGGAACTGGCGATCCTGATCATTCCAGCCGCCCATATCCCGGCGGCGCTTGAGGACTGCGCCGCCGCCGGCGTCAAGGCGGCACTGATTCTCGCCTCCGGCTTTGCCGAGGACACCTCGGCCGGCGGCGGCACGCTTCAGGACAAGGTGCTGGAGATCCAATCCCGCACAGGCATGCTGATCGCGGGGCCAAATTCCGAGGGCTTCGCCAATATGTCGACCAGGCTCTGCGCCACCTTCAGCCCGGCGGTCGAGGGCGAGAACATGGAACTGATGCCGCCGTGGTCCACCGCCGGACGGATCGCCGTGGTCGCCCAGAGCGGCGGCATGGGTTTCGCCTTCTATGACCGGGCCCGGACCAAGGGAATGCGGTTCAGCCACGTGGTGACGACCGGGAACGAAGCGTGTCTTGAAAGTCTCGACGTGGTCGATCACCTGATCACCGCCGACGAGGCCGACGTCTTCCTGATGTTCATGGAAGACGTCAAGACCCCGGCCAAGCTCGCCATGGTCGCCGAAAAGGCCTTGCGGGCGGGCAAACCGATGATCGTCGCCAAGATCGGCCGCTCCGAGGCCGGCAAGCGCGCCGCCGCCTCCCATACCGCCTCCCTCGCCGGCTCCTATGAGGCTTACAAGGCGGTCTTCGAACGTTATGGCGTGATCGAGGGCAACGACACCGAGGAGATGGTGGATATCGCCGGCGCCTTCTCCAACTACGCCGGCCGGCTGCCGGCGGGCAACCGGGTCGGCATCTTTACCGGGTCCGGCGGCGCCGGCGGCTGGCTCGCCGATGCCTGCGCGGCGGTCGGGCTCGAGGTGCCGATGCTCGACCCCGGGACCCGCGCGACCATAGACCAGCATCTGCCCAGCTACGGCACCTCGCAAAACCCGGTCGACGGAACCGCCGGGGTGATCCGCACCCTCGGCTATGCGCGGGTCAGTTCCATGATCACCGCGTCCGAGCGTATCGATGCGGTGATCGCCATCACCTCGGCCCGCAATCCGGCGACCCTGCAACGCGAACCCGACGCGCTTCAGGCCCTCGGGCGCGATACGGCGAAACCCGTCCTGATGTGGAGCTACACGCTCCCCCATCCCGACGTGGTCACGCTGCTCGCCAAGGCCGGGCTGCCGCTGTTCACCAATATGCGGAACTGCACGCGCGCCCTGGCCGCGATGAACACCTACCGAGCCAAGCGCGACGCGGTTCTGAAACGTCCGGCGACAGCGAAAGTGAAGCCGCTGTCAAAACAGGCAAGCGACATTCTTGCAAGCGCCGGCGCGACCCTCGCCGAATATGACGCCATGCGTCTCCTGGCGGCAGCCGGCATGGACGCGGCCGCGGGCACTCTCGTCCAATCTCCCGAAGAGGCGGCGGCGGCGGCGGAAAAGGCGGCCGGTCCGGTCGCGCTCAAGATTCAGTCACCGGACATCTCGCACAAATCGGCGGCCGGCGGCGTCGCCCTGAATATTTCGGGCGGCGCGGCGGCGCGGCGGGCCTTCGGCGAGATCCGGGACCGGATCGCGAAAAGCAGTCCCGGCGCGGCCATTCTCGGCACGCTTGTGCAACCCATGGCGAAGCCGGGCCTGGAGATGATCCTCGGCGTCAGCAATCAGTCCGGCTTCGGGCCGATGCTGATGGCCGGCTTCGGCGGCACCGCCGTCGAGGCGTCCGGCGATGTCGCCTTCGCCCCGGCACCGCTGTCCCGCGACGATGCGGCCGCGCTTTTGGCGAGACTACGCGGCGCGGCGGTCCTGAACCGCGGCAGCTTCGATATCGATGCCTTGCTTGATCTGATGGAAAAGCTGTCCGCCTTCGCGCTGGCCGCCGCCGACCGGATCGCGGAAATCGACCTCAATCCGGTCCTGCTGCATCGTCCCGGCGAGGGCCTCTCGATCGTCGATGCCTTGATCATCCGTCATCCCTCGACCTAAATCACAATCAAACGGCTTCAAAGCGACAACCCAGGAGACCGCACATGGCCCGCTTCCCCGAGTTCACCGACATTGGCGTAACCGTCGACGGCCATGTGGCCACCATCGAAATCCAGCGCCCGCCGCACAATTTCTTCGATTATTCCCTGATCCAGCAGATCGCCTCCGCGATGGAAGCCATCGACGCCGACAGTAACCTGCGGGCCGCCGTGCTGTGCGCCGAGGGCAAGTCCTTCTGCGCCGGCGCCAATTTCCAGTCCGACGGCACCAGCAACAGCGAGCAGAAGGTCGGCAGCGACGGCAAGCCGGCCAATCATCTTTATGTCGAGGCCGTGCGGCTGTTCTCGACCAAAACCCCGATCGTCGGTGCGGTTCAGGGCGCGGCGATCGGCGGCGGGCTCGGCCTCTGCCTGGTGCCCGATTTCCGGGTCGCGGCTCCCGAGGCGCGGTTCGCCGCCAACTTCACCCGGCTCGGCTTTCATCCCGGCTTCGGCCTTACCCACACCTTGCCGGCGCTGATCGGCCAGCAGCGTGCCAATCTGATGTTCTATACCAGCCGCCGCATCAGGGGCGAGGAAGCCTATGCATGGGGACTTGCCGACATGCTGGTTCCCCTGGATGAAGTGCGGGGCGCCGCGCAGGCGCTTGCCGCCGAGATCGCCGAAAACTCTCCGCTGGGCGTGATCGAGACCCGCGCCACCATGCGCCAGGGTCTTGCCGACCGGGTGCGCAAGGCGACCGATCACGAACTGATCGTGCAAAACCAGCTGCGCCAGACCGAAGACTTCAAGGAAGGCATCCGCGCCACCGCCGAACGCCGGGTTCCGAACTTCCAAGGCCGGTAACGGGCACTCGCCAGCCCAACCCTCACGCGTCACCCTGGCGCCAGGCAGCCCCACACTCAACCGTCGCCCTGGCGCAAGGCAGGGCCATGCCCCGCCGGCGCCGCTTGGTTCCATGACCCTCGGGTGGTCCGAGCAAAAGGAATCAAACCGGACTTGGAGACCTGTTCAAGATCCTGCCTTGCGCCAGGCCGGCAAAGGAGCCGACTCACCTCTCCCTTTTCCTTGCCCAAGCGATCGCCGGGGCTTCTGACACCTGGCTCATTCCGCGCATCCGACAACCCGTTCGGGGAAAAACCGCCCTCGACTGTCCATAACCCGATTGAGAGCCGGCGCGGCACCGCCGGCAAACGGATTGGGAAGACGGATATGACGGCGGAACGCGAACGGATGGATCGGCTGCGGCTGATCCGGACGGAAAATGTCGGGCCGATCACCTTTCGGCATCTGATGGAACGCTTCGGGAGCGCGTCGGCGGCGCTGGATGCGCTGCCCGGCCTCGCGCGGCGGGGCGGCCGGGGACGGGCTCTCAAGGTTTGTCCGCGTGATGCGGCGATTTTGGAGATCGAGGATAACGCCCGGGCCGGCGCGGAACTGGTAATCGTCGGCGACGACGCCTATCCCAAGCAGCTCGCTGCGGTCGAGGACGCGCCGCCGGTATTTTCCGCCATCGGCAACCCTCACCTCATTAAAGGCCCGACCGTCGGCATCGTCGGCGCCCGCAATGCATCCGCCAACGCGCGCGCCTTCACCCGCACCATCGCCCACGAAATCGGCGCCGCCGGGCACATCGTCGTCTCGGGTCTGGCGCGCGGGATCGACACGGCCGCCCACGAGGGCTCGCTTGCAACCGGGACCATCGCCGTCGTCGCGGGCGGCGTCGATGCGGTCTATCCGCCGGAAAACGCCGAACTCTACGCACAAATCGCGGCGGAGGGTCTGATCATCGGCGAGATGCGGATCGGCACCACGCCTCAGGCGCGGCATTTTCCATCGCGCAACCGGATTATCGCGGGCCTGTCGCTCGGCCTGGTGGTGATCGAGGCATCGCGGAATTCCGGTTCGCTCATCACCGCGCGCTGCGCCCTCGAACAGGGGCGCGAGGTTTTCGCCGTGCCGGGTTCGCCCCTGGATCCACGCGCCGCCGGAACCAACCAACTCCTGCGCGATGGCGCGAATTGGGCGGAAACCGCCGAGGATGTGATTTCGGCGCTGCGCGAAACCCGGATCGAGGAACCCGCGGGTGGTGATTTCCAGGCGCCTTCAACCGGATTCACCCCGGTCGAGGTAACCGGAAAACAGCGGGACGCGGTCCTCGAATTGCTCGGCCCGAGCGCTGTTCCGGTTGACGAATTCATCCGCGAATGCCAATTGTCCCCGTCCATCGTCATCACCATTCTATTGGAGGCCGAACTCGCGGGACAGGTTGAACGGCATCCTGGGAACAGGGTCTCACGCCGAATTGAGCAATGAGTTCAATGATTTGCTCTCTTGTCCCTTACGGAACGTCTCGAACGGCAATCGCCGGAGCATTTTTGGGACTCGCATGAAACTTGTCGTCGTCGAATCGCCCGCCAAGGCAAAGACCATCAATAAATATCTCGGAAGCGATTACACCGTCGTCGCCAGCTATGGTCATATTCGCGATCTGCCGGCCAAGGACGGATCGGTCCGCCCCGATGAGGGCTTTGCCATGTCCTGGCAATCCGACCCGCGTTCGGAAAAGCAGATCAAGGAGATCAAGAGCGCATTGAGCCGTGCCGATCAGCTCATCCTCGCGACCGACCCGGACCGCGAAGGCGAGGCGATTTCCTGGCATGTTCAAAATGTTCTCGAGGAACAGAAGGCCCTGAAGGGCAAACCGGTTCAGCGCGTGGTGTTCCACGAGATCACCAAATCGGCGGTGCTCGACGCCATGGCCAATCCGCGCGCGTTGGATCAGACCCTGGTCGACGCCTATTTCGCGCGCCGGGCGTTGGAC
Organism: Alphaproteobacteria bacterium; assembly: GCA_038116915.1. Taxonomy (GTDB): domain Bacteria; phylum Pseudomonadota; class Alphaproteobacteria; order Thalassobaculales; family Thalassobaculaceae; genus JADHLJ01. Next base: position 18,850 of record JAYOEU010000012.1, on the reverse strand, counting down.
TATCTCGTCGGTTTCACCCTATCACCGGTTCTGTGGCGCAAGCTGCCGGGGTCGCGCTCGGCGGGCCGGGTGCAATCGGTCGCCCTGCGCCTGATTTGTGAGCGCGAGTCCGAGATCGAGCTGTTCAAGGCCGAGGAATTCTGGACCATCGACGTCGCGCTGCGCACGGCTGAGCGGAAACCCTTCGTTGCCCGCCTGACCCATGTGGACGGCAAGCGGCTGGATAAGTTCGGGCTTCTGAGCGAGGCCGATGCGAAACAAGCCGCCGGCCTGATCGAGGCCACCACCCATGCGGTCACCTCAATCGAACGCAAGCGCGTACGCCGCAACCCACAGCCTCCCTTCACCACCTCGACCCTGCAACAGGAAGCCTCGCGAAAACTCGGGATGAGCGCCTCGCGCACCATGCAGATCGCGCAAAGGCTTTACGAAGGCGTGGATATCGGCAGCGAGACCGTCGGTCTCATCACCTACATGCGGACCGACGGCGTGCAGATGAGCGCGGAATCCGTCACCTCGATCCGCGACGTGATCCGCGGTTCCTTCGGACCGCTGTTTCTTCCCCCGGCGCCGCGCGAGTACAAAAGCCGCGCCAAAAACGCCCAGGAAGCCCACGAGGCGATCCGGCCGACCGACGCCGCGCGCGCGCCCAAGGAGATGGCCCAGTATCTCGACCGTGACCAGGCGCGGCTTTATGAACTCGTTTGGAAACGAGCGGTCGCCTGTCAGATGGCCAGCGCCGAGCTTGACCAGACCTCGATCACCATGGAAGCCGCCGACCGGCGCACGACGTTGCGCGCGACCGGCTCGATCATCACCTTCGAGGGCTTTCTCACGCTCTATCAGGAAGACCGCGACGACCCTGCCGCCGAGGGCGAGGCGAACGATGATCGTTTGCTCCCAACCATGAAGGAAGGCGAGCCGCTGTCCCGGGACGGGATTAAGCCGGAACAGCATTTCACTCAGCCGCCGCCCCGCTTCACCGAGGCGAGCCTCGTCAAGCGCATGGAGGAACTCGGCATCGGCCGGCCCTCCACCTACGCAAGCATCATGCAGGTCCTGCAGGACCGGGACTATGTGCGCCTGGACAAGAAGCGTTTCGTACCGGAGGACCGCGGACGCCTGGTCGTCGCCTTTCTGGCGAATTTCTTCGAGCGCTATGTGCAGTACAACTTTACCGCCGATCTCGAGGCCGAGCTGGACGGCATCGCCGAGGGCAAGCTCGACTGGAAGGCTGTCCTGGAACGGTTCTGGAAGGCCTTTACCGGGGCGGTGGACAACACCAAGGAACTCCGGGTCTCCGAGGTGCTGGACAAGCTCGACGAGGAACTCGGGTCGCATTTTTTCCCGGACGGCCCGAATGGCGAGTCGACCCGCGGCTGCCCGCGCTGCTCGAACGGCCGCCTGAACCTCAAGATCGGCCGGTATGGCGCCTTCATCGGCTGCTCGAACTATCCGGAATGCCGCTTCACGCGTCAGTTCGCGGCGCCCGTCGCCGGCGAAGGCGAGGACGCCGCAACGGGCCAGGACGAACCCCGGGTTCTGGGTCTTGATCCGGAGAGCGGCCTGGAGGTCAGCCTGCGCAAGGGCCCCTATGGCTTCTACGTTCAGCGCGGCGAACAGGGCGAAAAGAAGACCGAAAAGCCGAAACGGGTCTCTCTGCCCCGGGGCATGACGTCTGGCGATATCACTTTGGAAATCGCGCTCGGCCTGTTGAGCCTGCCGCGCGAAATCGGCCCCTATCCGGACAGCGGGGAGTTGATCCTCGCCGGGATCGGCCGGTTCGGCCCGTACCTGAAACTCGGTCCGAGCTATACGTCCATTCCGAAGGATGACGATGTCCTGAGCATCGGCCTCAACCGGGCGGTGACCCTGATCGCGGAAAACGCCAAGAAGCGGCCGCCGGCGAAACAGATCGGCGAGTCCGGCGGCCAGCCGGTAACCGTCCATTCCGGCCGCTACGGTCCATATGTTCAGCTCGGCAAAGTCCGCGCGACCCTGCCCAAGGGCGTGGAGCAGGATACGATCACGCTGGAAAAGGCGCTTGAGCTGATATCGGCGAAGGATGCCAAGGGTCCGGCAGGCGGTAAGACCAAGGCGAAGGCCGCGAAAAAGCCGGCGGCCAAGCGCGCCACGAAAGGCAAGGCCGGCGCCAAGGCAAAACCCAAAAGCGTAGCCGGGGATCAGCCCGCTTCCAACGATTGACGTTTGGATCCGCCCCGGTGGCACGCAAGAAAAACCCGGCCAACACCCTGCCCAGCCAGGAACAGATCCGGCAATTCATCGAGGAAGCGCCCGGCCCGGTCGGCCGACGCGAGATCGCGCGCGCCTTCAACGTCAAGGGTGCGGCCCGTGTCGAGTTGAAACAGATGCTTGGCGCCCTGATCAATGACGGAGTGATTGACCCGGGCCGCCGCCGCAAGGTCTCCGCGCCCGGACGCCTGCCGCCGGTCGGCGTCGTCGAGGTGACCTCGATCAATGACGATGCCGAGGCGATAGCAAAACCGGTCGCCGGCATTCAAGGCGGCGAGAATGCCCGCATTCTGCTGCCGCATACAAGCCGCGGCCCGTCCTTCGCCGTTGGAGACAGGGTTCTCGCCCGCCTCTCCCATGTGAAGGGCGATATCTACCGCGGAACGGCGATGCGGCGTCTGGAAAAGGGCGCGAACCGTGTGATCGGCGTGCTGGAAGCCGCGCGCGGCGGATTCCGTCTGCTCCCGAGCGATGGCAAGCGGAGCAGCGAGGCACAGATCACGACCACCGACGCGGGCGGAGCCGCGCCGGGAGACATCGTGGCAGTCGAGCTCCTGCCCGGACGCCGTCTCGGACCGCGCCAGGGCCGGGTGGTCGAGCGGATCGGCGCCCAGGGATCTCCCAAGGCCGTCAGCCTGATCTGCATCCATGAGAACGATATCCCCGACCGCTTTCCCGAGGCGGCGACCGCCCTCGCCGAACGGGCTCGTCCGGTCAGAGCCGGCGGCAAGCGGGAGGATCTGAGGGACATTCCGCTGATCACCATCGACGGCGCCGACGCGCGGGATTTCGACGACGCGGTCTGGGCCGAGGCTGACGGCTCGCCGGACAATCCGGACGGATGGCGGCTGCTGGTCGCGATCGCGGATGTGGCGCACTATGTCCGCCCCGGTGATGCCCTCGACAAGGAAGCCGAAAAGCGTGGGAACTCGGTCTATTTCCCCGACCGGGTGGTGCCGATGCTGCCGGAGGCGCTGTCGAACGGCCTGTGTTCCCTGCGTCCGAAAGAGGATCGCGCCTGCCTCGCGGTCGAGATGGTCATCGACGCCAAGGGGCGCAAGAAATCGCACCGTTTCCGGCGCGGCCTGATGCGCTCGGTGGCGCGCGTGACATATGAGGAAATCCAGGCCGATTTCGATGCCGCCTCAAATGCCGGTCGGGAAACCGCTCTGACCGCGCTCGCCCGCCCGCTCTATGGCGCGTTCCAGGCCCTGCTGTCGGCACGCGAGACCCGCGGCGCGCTGGATATCGAAATGCCGGAGATGCAGGTTCATCTGAACGATAGCGGCGAGGTCACCGCGATCGCTCCCCGCTCCCGCCTCGACAGTCACCGGCTGATCGAGGAGTTCATGGTGCTCGCCAATGTCGCCGCCGCCGAGACCCTGGAGCGGCGCAAGCGCGCCTGCGTCTACCGGGTGCACGACGCGCCGAATCCGGACAAGGTCGAGGAACTGCGGGCGAACCTCGAAGGGTTCGGGATCAATTTCGCCAAAGGCCAGGTGATCCAGGCGAAACTCTTCAACCGGGTGCTGGAACAGGCCAGGGGACGCGACTTCCAGGACGCCGTCAATATGCTGGTCCTGCGCAGCCAGAGCCAGGCGGTCTACAGCCCCTTCAATCTCGGCCATTTCGGCCTGGGTTTGCGGCGCTATGCCCATTTCACCTCACCGATCCGGCGCTATTCGGACCTCCTGGTGCATCGCGCGCTGATCGAGGCGCATGATTTCGGGCCCGACGGCGCGGCCGCCGATCACCCGGACGATCTGGTCAGTGTCTGCGAGCATATTTCGATGACCGAACGGCGCGCGGCGGCGGCGGAGCGCTCGGCGATCGACCGATTCTCGGCGATGTTCATGGCCGGGCGCGTGGGAGAGACCATAGAGGCGGTGGTCACGGGCGTGCAGCATTTCGGGGTTTTCGTCAGCCTGGAGGGCGGGCTCGCGGACGCGTTGCTGTCGGTCCAGGCCCTGCCGGACGACTACTATGATCACGATTCGAAAACCCACGAACTGTTGGGCCGCCATTCCGGATTCGCCGTGAAACTCGGCGCGGTCCTGACGGTGAAACTGAGCGATGCGGATCCGGTCAGCGGCCGGCTGCGAGTCGATTACGTCAGCGGCGGCAATCAAGGACGTCCGATCCGCCGGACACGAGGCGCGGGCTCCGGCAAACAGCGGCGTCACGGGGGAGGTCGAGGAAGGCGCCGGTAACCATTGATTTTTGCGCGCTTTTTTCGTCACATTCAAAATTCGTAATGACGTTATTCGGGATCTTGGTGGACCCCCGGTCTTGAAACTTCCAACCGTCAAACGCGCCGCAAAGGCCACCCCGACCGCTTCCAAGACCTGGTTCGCGAAATCGGTGGTACTTCTTGCCGTCGGCCTGCTTTCCGCCTGCACCCTGCCTGCGCCGGCACCGTCGAACAAATTCGCCCGCGAGGACGCGGCCTCGCTTTTCTCCGCCGGCTTCGACACCGTGCAGCTCTATTACGTGGAAGAGCCGAACATACCGCATATGATTCTGCGCGGCTTGAACGGGTTGACGGCGACCGACCCGGCGTTCCGCGCCGAGCGCTCCGGCAATCTGGTTCACATTTATTACTCGGACGTCCCCGCCGCCAGCTTTCAGGCACCGCCCGACAAGGACGTCGTCCGCTGGAGCTATCTCGCCGCCGCGGCGCTGGAAACCGCGCGTATCCGTTCACCGAAGATCGCCGGGCTCGACATTGAGGATGCCTATCAAACGATCTTCGACGCCGCTCTCGGCGATCTCGACCGGTTTTCGAGATATCAAAGCGCCAAACTGGCCCAGTCGAGCCGGGCGCACCGTCAGGGATATTCCGGCATCGGCATTTCGCTCGGCAAGCAGGACGATACGGTCATCGCCCAGGAAATCTTCGAGGAGACTCCGGCCGCCGAGGCGGGTCTGCAGCCCGGGGACATCATCGCCACGGTCGACGGCGCCCCGGTCAAGGGACGCCCGCTTTCGGAAGTCGCTCCCCTGCTGCGCGGTCCGAGCGGCAGCCGGGTCAGCCTCGGACTGCTCCGCGCCGGTAAAAGCCTGACCGTCACCCTAGAGCGCCGGGACGTTATCGAGCAGACGGTGTTCGCCTCGATCGTGGATGCGACCTCCGTTATCCGGGTCACCGGCTTCAATGAACAGACATCGAAGCGGATGCGCGAGCGGATCGACGCGGCCCAGGCGGCGCTTGGCCCGGCCATGCGCGGCGTGGTGCTCGATCTGCGGGGCAACCGGGGCGGCATGCTGGACGAAGCGGTCAATCTCGCCGATCTGTTCATCCATGACGGCAAAATTCTGAGCACGGTCGGCCGCCATGACGACGCATTTCAGAAATTCAACGCCGAGCCCGACGACAATGCCGAGCGCCTGCGCCTGGTGGTGCTGATCGACGGCGGCTCGGCCTCGGCCTCCGAGGTGGTGGCGGCGGCATTGCAGGACAGCGGCCGGGGTCTTCTGATCGGCGCCCGCTCCTACGGCAAGGGAACGGTCCAGCGGGTCCACGATTTGCCGAACAACGGCGCGCTCAATCTGACCTGGGCGGTGATGCTGGCGCCGTCCGGCTACAAGCTGTCGACCTTCGGCGTCTTTCCGACGATCTGCACCGGCGGAGAACTGGCAAGCCCGCGTGTGGTGCTGGACCGCATCCGCCAGGGCGAGGTGCTGGACGCCAATCTCGGTCCGATCCGGCGGGCCGCCGAAACCCTGGATAAGACCGCGCAAACCAAGTTGCTGGAGCGATGCGGCGACCGGCGCCGGACCAAGGTCGACCGGGATTTCGACATGGATCTGGCACTGGGCCTGCTGGAGGACCCGGCCCTGTTCCGGCGCATCAGCGAACAGGCCATGCTGGCCATGCGCGGCGAGCTGAAACAGTAGGATCTGCTTGACTTCATCAATTCAGAGTGTAGTTTCACACCTCCCCGACGCGACTAACACGGATGAGTGACCATGGCGAAGCCGGCAACCGTTCTGATCAAGCTCGTAAGCAGCGCCGATACCGGCCACTACTACGTGACCAAGAAGAACCCGCGGACCCAGACCGAAAAGCTCGAACTGAAGAAGTACGACCCGGTGGCCCGCAAGCACGTGATGTACAAGGAAGCCAAGATCAAGTGATCTTCGCGCAAGAGTGTTGAAACGACGAACGCCTCGGTCCTCCGGGGCGTTTGCTTTTTGGAACACTGGTTGGTCCCTTGATGGTTCGTAATGCCTTGAAAGACCCTTCGAGACGCGCGGACCCTCATCTCCTTTATCATCCCCGCCGGGTCCAGTAGCTGTTCTGATAGGGCAAGGACCGCTCCCCCTCGCGCAGGATCGAAACCCCGTCGACATTGTGCGCGTCAGCAAGGGCGACGCGATCGAAGTCCGGGAACGCCGCCTCGTAGGTTGCCATCGTGCTGGGCGCGAGGACGCCGCCCTCGCCGGGGCGGCCGGGCGGCTTGCCGTGGAAGAACTGCATCAGGAACAGCGCGTCCGCAAACCGTGAGACGTGGCCCGCATAGTTGGTGACCACCTCCGGCTCCATCTCGCCGAAACTCGCGGCGTTCCAGAACAGCACGCGGCCCTGCGGCGTCAGGTCAGCAATCGCGGCGGGGGCGAGAAAATGCACCTTGCCGGGCGACAGCGTGCCGTCCCAGTCGCCGGCCCTTGTCTCGCGGTACGGCACGGCGGCATCGGCGAATGCCTTGGTCAGGAACCGCTCGGCGAAATAGAGCTGCGGCGCCAGATCCATCAGCACGATGGTCAGGTGCGGGTAGAGCAGCTTCAGAACCTCGGCCTGCCCGCCATATCCGGAGCCGATCTCGACCACCACATCGATCTGGTTCAGATCACAGCGACCCGCCAGCCAGCACGCGAAATTGTAATAGTAGAGCGCGGCGAAACTGCCGTGTCGCTCGCCGGACACGAAGCCCACCGGGTTGCCGTAAGGCGAGAAGGACAGCCGCGAGGCGGGCGTGATCCCGGCCCTTTCGGCATTGCCATCGGCGATCACCTCGCACATGGCGAAGAACTGGCCGGCGGAGATCATGCCCGGGCCGACATTCGCGCCCTGGTTCCAGAGCATGTTCATGCCGCCGACCACCGCCTTGAACAGTTCCCAATTCGCCTGATCGGTTCCGCCCCGGTCCGGCATCGCGAAAGGCGGCGGCATGTCGATGGCGCCGAACCGCGAGAGGATCTCGGCATCACGGCGGCGAAAGTCCCGCAAACCATTCGCGTGGATTTCCCGGGCCACCAGATCGCAATAATTCGCCCAATAGTTGGTCGGCTGGTACAGCCGGTCGGACCGGCGCATATCCTCCAGCATCAGATCCAGAAGCGCCGGATCATCATCGACCTGGTAGGCCGTTGAATCAGCGAGCTGCATGGTCAGTCGTCACCGGCATTCGCGGCCGGCGCTTCCTTGACCACGGGAATGCCGCCGCCGCGGTCGGTGAAATTGCTGGCCGGCACGTTCACGCCGGCATTCTGCTGCCGCTTGCCGGCCGAAAGCACGACCGGAAGCTCCGCATCCGCCGGCATCTCCATCCTCGGCTTGCGGGCCAGGGCCGCCTCGATATAGGGCGCGAGTTCGGCCTGTTTTTTCGCCTGGCGCGCCGGTTCGGCCGCCTTGAAGGGCGGCATGACCTCCTTGGCGAACAGCTCCAGGCACTCGCAGATATGCGCGTGCTGGTTCTTGCCGTGCTGCTGTACGAAGATCATCTGGTCCATGCCCACTTCGGCATAGCCTTTAAGGTGTTCCGCCACCTGCTCCGGCGTGCCGATGCCGCCGCGCCCGGCATTGTCCGGCAGTTTGTCGCGCACGCCCTCGAAGGCACCCCAGATATCCGTGCGGCCCGGTTTGTGCGCGCCGAAATTGGTGAAGTGGGCCAGCGAGTAGCCGAAGAAGCGGAAGCCGTCGAGCCCGCGCGCGATCGCCTCGTTCTCGTCCGGATGCACCGACATCGCGGTGACCGCCGCGATATTCGCGTTCACCGAATGGCCGAGCGGCACGCATTCCTCTGACTTGATGATGTCGTAATACTCCTTGATCCAGACCGCTGCCTGTTCCGGCTCGACGAAGCCGAAGATCAGGGCGCCGATCCCGGCCCTGGCGGCGCGCAAAATACTCTCCCGGCGCGAGCAGCCCATCCACATGGGCGGATGCGGCTTCTGCAGGGGTTTCGGGACCACGTTGCGGGCCGGCATGGAGAAATACCGGCCCTGGAAGCCCGGATAGGGCGTCATGGTCAGCATATTGGCCACCTGCTCCGCGCCCTCGCGCCACATGGCGGTCTTCTGTTCCTTGTCGACATGGAAGCCTTCCATCTCGATCAGGGTGGCGGACTCCCCGCTCCCCCACTCGACGCGGCCCCGGCTGACCAGATCCAGGGTGGCGAGCCGCTCGGCAAGGCGAACGGGATGGTTATACAGAGGCGCCGTCAGGGTGATCCCGTGCCCGAGGCGAATGTTTTTGGTCCGCTGCGAGACCGCCGCCAGAAACACCTCCGGCGCGCCGGAATGGGAGTATTCCTCAAGAAAGTGATGCTCCACCTCCCAGACGAAATCGATGCCCAGCTTGTCCGCCAACTCGATCTGGTCGAGCGCCTCATGGAACAGGCGGACCTCGGTATCCTCATCCCACGGTTTCGGAACCGGCAGCTCGTAAAACAGACCGAATTGCATGACGCTCTCCTCCGGATCCATCCGCGCCCGCCAAGCATGCCTAAGCCGCGCGCCTATTGCACCCCTCGTGATCGGTTTTAAGCGGGGACCGGCTATGTGATTGCTCCTCACCCACGCATCCCTGGTGAAATCGCGCTCTTGCCTCCCCCATCTTCCCCATTGCCCCGCGTAAGCTGAGGCTCGTGGCGAGGGGTATTGAGCCCCGGCCCGCGCTGGGCGCCGAAATCCGGACCTTCGAGGACTCCCGAGTTTCTCCCGGACACTGGTCGGTGCTGGCGAAGACCCAATTCATAGGCGTTACCACAGACCATCAAGGCCAGCGTCCGATCAAGGCGTCGCCCTGGCGAAGGCCAGGGCTCTTGCCGCCATCGTTTGCAACGGACATCGAGACTTGAGGAATGGACCCTGGAATTTGTCCATGGCTTCGTCTTTATTCGACGCCAATATCCCAAACCCTAGGGCCGCCGCACCCCACTTCGTCGTCCCGCACTTGTTGCGGGACCGACGCCTGAGCCGCGCCAAATTGACGGGTGGAGGATCACTAAGATCATAGTTCCATATCGACTAGTTTGTGATCATGTTCCGCCAACAAACACATCCCGACGCTTCAGGCTTCGGCCCCGCATCAAGTGCGGGGCGACGTTCTCGGGCATCGGCTCGGTCCGGAAACTCGACCAGATCCACGCCTGCCTGTTCGGCATCCACGGAACCGGAGCGCCGTCCGCGCTCCTGCCGCCGAGCTTTCAGCCGGTCATCCCAGATGGCGTGACCCTGCTGGGGACCGCGCAATTGCTCTGGTCGGCGGCGATGATCTTTCTGATCCTTCTGGCCCTGCGGAACCATTTCCGGATCAAGTGACCCCGGCCCCGAAAGGTGGCCCCGGAAGGTGGAATGGCCGGTCGCCGAACCGCCGGAACGCCTCAAAACCGTCGCCCTGGCGAAGGCCAGGGCTTCTTCCGCTGCCGTCAAAGGTCCACCCCCCTCGCTCCCAAGGCGGGACCGCGCGACGACGGCCACGGCGTCGCCACAAGCCCTGGCCTGCGCCAGGGCGACGGGACAATCGGCGTTGAAACGATGAGAACCGCTTCTGGCCGCCGCCGGTTTTTGCCAAACAATCCGCTACGATGACCGGCCCACGCCCACATCTACGCTTGTCCCATGGACCACCCATCGCTTATACAAGATCTAGCGAAGGGATAGTCCATGGCCACAATATCGGCTGAAATTCATGAGACCAAGCTCGCCGACGCGTTGAGCGAGCGGTATCTGGCCTACGCGCTCTCAACGATCATGGCGCGTTCGCTGCCGGATGTGCGGGACGGGCTGAAGCCGGTGCATCGCCGGCTGCTCTATGCCATGCGGCAGCTGCGGCTGGCGCCGAACGAGGCGTTCAAGAAATCCGCGCGCGTGGTCGGCGATGTCATGGGTAAGTACCACCCGCATGGCGATACCGCGATCTATGACGCCATGGTGCGCCTCGCCCAGGAGTTTTCCCAGCGCTATCCCCTGGTCGACGGCCAGGGTAATTTCGGCAATATCGATGGCGATAACGCCGCAGCCATGCGGTACACCGAGGCGCGGCTGACCGAGGTTGCGGAACGTCTGCTTGCGGGCATCGACGAGGACGCCGTCGATTTCCGCGACACCTATGACGGTGAGGATCATGAGCCGATCGTCCTGCCCGCCGCCTTTCCGAACCTGCTGGCAAACGGCGCCCAGGGCATCGCCGTCGGCATGGCGACCTCGATCCCGCCGCACAACGTCGAAGAGCTGTGCGACGCGCTGCTGCATCTGATCAAGCATCCGAACGCCGGCTTCGACACCCTGGCGAACCTGATCCCCGGCCCGGATTTCCCGACCGGCGGTATCCTGGTCGACAGCCGGGAGTCTGTGATCGAGGCCTACCGAACCGGCCGCGGCATTTTCCGGCTCCGGGCTCGCTGGGAGGTCGAGAAGCTCAAGAACGGCACCTACCAGATCGTCGTCACCGAGATTCCCTACCAGGTGCAGAAATCGCGGCTGGTGGAGAAGCTGGCCGAGCTGCTGGAAGCCCGCAAGCTGGCGATGCTCGGCGACATCCAGGACGAATCCGCCGAGGATGTGCGTCTGGTGCTGGAGCCGAAAAGCCGCAATGTCGATCCCGAAGTGCTGATGGAAAGCGTGTTCCGGCAGAGCGATCTCGAAGTCAGGGTGAGCCTCAACCTCAATGTCCTTGATGCGGAGCAGACCCCGCGCGTCATGTCTTTGCGCGAGGCGCTTCGGGCCTTCCTCGACCATCGGCACGAGGTGCTGATCCGGCGCTCCAACTTCCGGCTGGGCAAGATCGAACATCGCCTGGAAATTCTCGCGGGCTACCTCGTCGCTTATCTAAATATAGACGAGGTAATCCAAATCATCCGCGAGGAAGATGAGCCCAAGGCCGAGATGATCCGGCGCTGGGATCTCACCGACGTGCAGGCGGAAGCGATCCTCAATATGCGCCTGCGGGCCCTGCGCCGGCTCGAGGAGATCGAGATCCGCAAGGATTTCGAGGAGTTGAGCGCGGAAAAGCTCGACATCCAGGACCTTCTCGCGGACGAGGATCGGCGCTGGCGCGTGGTTGGCTCGGAGATCTCGGCTCTGCGCAAGGATTTCGGCAAGGGAACCGAACTTGGCAAGAGGCGCACCGAAATCGGCAGCCCGCCTTCAGAAGTGGTGGTTCCGCTGGAGGCCATGGTCGAGCGCGAGCCGATCACCGTGGTCTGCTCGGAAAAGGGCTGGATCCGCGCGATGAAAGGCCATCTCGGCGACGACGCGGACCTGAAGTTCAAGGATGGCGACGGGCCGCGCTTCCTGCTCCGGGCCGAAACGACGGACCGAATCCTGGTTTTCGCCACCGACGGGCGCTTCTATACCCTCCAGGCCGACAAGCTGCCCCGGGGCCGCGGCCATGGCGAGCCGCTGCGGTTGATGATCGACCTCGCCAACGACCAGTACCTGGTCACTTTGGAGGTTCATCGGCCGGACCGGCGCTTCCTGGTGGCCTCGGACGACGGACGCGGGTTCGTTGTGAACTCCAGTGACGTGGTCGCCCAGACCCGTTCCGGCAGGCAGGTCATGAACCCCGCCCGCGGCGCCAAGGCGACGGTCTGCGTACCCGCCGACGGCGACATGGTCGCGGTTGTCGGGGTCAACCGGAAGATGCTGATCTTCAAGCTTGAGGAAATTCCCGAGCTGGCGCGCGGCAAGGGTGTGATCCTGCAACGCTACAAGGACGGCAAGCTTGCAGCCGTGAAGGTGTTCAAAGCCGAGGACGGCATCAGCTGGCACATGAACGGTGGCCGCCAGCGGACGGAAACGGATCTTTCGACTTGGATCGGGAAACGTGCCTCCGCGGGCAGGTTGCCGCCGACAGGATTTCCAAGACCGCCCCGGTTCACCTGAGGCAAAGTGGTGTCATAACATTTCCGGATAGCACCATTCGGACCGCTTAAGCCGATCGGAACTGCGATTCTATACCAACGTGAAGATGGCGCAAAACAACGCCTTCTACACCGGGCTGGGATATGTCGAGACCGGACGCGGATCCCACCAACGCTACCGGGACTAGATCCTGGTCTTCATGTCAAAGACACTTCGATAATAAGTCACCCCTTGGGTTTTGCGTCCACCAACACGTCATTCGTTGATTGCGGTCTTGACATCCCCACACCGCGGATCAGCAGCAAACGCTTCAGCCGCGTTTCAAGCTCCTCATACGGGTCTCCCCTATGGCCAAGCCGGATCGTGCCTTCGATCCTGAACTGCCACGGCTCATACGGATCGGCAATCAACAAGAGATTGAAATCCGGCTCACTCACAAAAGCTCCGTCCCCATCACAATTCGCATGTCCGTGCCTCCATGCCGCCATTAAAGAACAAAACAAGTACATTTAACAACTACGAATTTTATCCCGGCACAAAAGGCCCAACAGCGCCTCGCGGATCGGTGGGCACATTCCTCGTTGGCGCATTTTTATGCGATATCTCAATAACGTTTTTCATTTCAACTCCAGGATCTGTCTATGTGGCACACCATAAATCTCTCGAAGCGCCACTGTTGTCAAAAAATAATTTAGTGCTCACCTTTAAAAATTTCTTACCCGAATGGACAAAATAGGACATACAATAAAAAACATGCCACATCCGTCACGTCTGCAACCAAGAACGCAACGCATCCCCTTTCGCCGGAATCCTCAGTCGGGCGGCGTTGCAACTTGCAGGTCAATCAAACCATTCAAGCGTATCCGCTTCGGCACGGTCATAACCGAGCGACGCCCGCAAAAGCTGTTTGGTATAAGCGTGCGCGGGTGCACGGACCCGTAGGCGTTCCACGTTCAGTTCCTCGACCACCCGGCCCGCATTCATGATCGCCAACCGGTCACACATATGGGCGACGACGGACAGATCATGGCTCACCAGAACGTAAGTCAGGTTTCGTTCCCGCCGCAGACGCTGGAGCAAGTTCAGGATCTCCGCCTGCACGGACACGTCCAGCGCCGAAGTGGGCTCGTCAAGCAACAAGACCGAAGGGCTGATGATCAATGCACGGGCGATGGCGACCCGTTGGCGTTGCCCCCCGGAAAGCTGGTGCGGGTAGCGGAACCGGTGTTCCGGCGCCAGCCCCACCTCTTCCAAGCCCCGCGAAATCCGGTTTCCGACATCGCCGATCCCGTGGATGGCCAGCGGTTCGGAGAGAATATCGTTCACCGTATGGCGGGGATGAAGGGAGCCGAAGGGATCCTGAAAGACCATTTGCAGCGCGCGGTGAAACTGTTTCCGCCGGCGCTTGCCAAGGAACTCACCGCCGACCGTCATCGAACCGCTCCATTCCCGGTTGAGACCGGCCATCGCCCGAAGCACCGTCGATTTTCCCGAGCCGCTCTCACCAACGAGCCCGAAACTCTCGCCCTCCGCAACCGAGAACGAGACTCCCCTCACCGCGTGAACCGCCCGCGCGCCCGAGCCGAACGTGACGAAGAGATCGCGGACCTCGATCATGGCGTCGATCCGGGCCGCGGGCCGCCGACCGGGGCGAGCCAGGCCGGATCGCGCCGCATTACCGCCAGATCGGCATTGCTGCGAAGATCCGGAAGACACCCAAGCAAACCCCGGGTGTACGGATGCTCGGCCTCGTGCAATCTGGACGCGTCCAAAGTCTCCATGATCTGGCCGCCATACATCACCAGCACCCGGTCGCAGAATGAGGCGACGAGATTGAGATCATGGCTGATGAAGATCAGTCCCATCCCCCGCTCCCGCACCATATCGTCGAGGATCGCCAGGACCTGCAGTCGCACAGTAACGTCGAGGGCCGAAGTGGGTTCGTCTGCAATCAGGATATCCGGATCGGGGATCAGCATCATGGCGATCATGATCCGCTGGCCCATGCCGCCGGAAACCTCGTGCGGATAGAGGTTCGCGACTTTCTCCGCATCGCGGATGCGCACTCGGTCCAGCATCTCGATAGCCCTGCGCCGCGCTTCCCATCGGCCGGCGCCGGTATGGACCCGGTAAGCCTCGGCGATCTGTTCGCCGACACGGATCACCGGGTTCAGGGAATAGCGCGGATCCTGCATGATCATCGAGATGCGGGCGCCGCGGATCTTTCGCATCTCCCGGTCGCCGGCGCGCGCCAGATCCAGGCCATCGAAGCGGATATGATCGGCACTGATCCGCCCGTTGCCCGCGGTCAGACCGAGAATGGCGCGTCCCGTCTGAGACTTGCCGGAACCGGACTCGCCGACGAGGCCCAAACGCTCCCGCCCGAGGCTGAAGGAGACACCGCGGACCGCATCCACCGTCCCGGTCGCGGTCCGGAAGCGGACCCAGAGGTTTTCCACTTCAAGCAGGCTGGCCGTCGTATTCATCCTACGCCACTCCTCGGGTCCAGCACGTCGCGCAATCCGTCACCCAGCAGATTGAACCCCATGCTGACGATCAGTATGGCGACACCTGGAACCGTCGGAACCCACCACTGATCCAGCAGATATTGGCGTCCATCCGAAATCATCGCTCCCCATTCGGGTAGCGGAGGCTGGGCGCCGAGGCCGAGGAACCCGAGCCCGGCAGCCGTCAGGATGATCCCGGCCATGTCCAGGGTCAGCCTCACGATCACCGAGGACAGGCAAAGCGGCGTGACGTGGTGCAAGAGAATGCGCGCGGTCGACGCGCCTTGAGACCGGGCGGCGAAAATATGCTCGGCATTGCGGATGGTCAGGGTCTCGGCCCGGGCGATGCGGGCGAACGGCGACCAGGTGGTCAGCGCGATCGCCAGCACCGCGTTTTCCAATCCCGGCCCGAGGGCGGATACGAAGGCCAATGCCAGAATGAGCCTCGGAAAGGCGAGAAAGATGTCCGTGATCCGCATCAGGATCGCATCGACCCAGCCGCCGAGATAACCGGCAACCGTCCCGATCAGAAGTCCGACCGGGACCACGATGACCGCCACCAGCGTGACAATGTAGAGCGTGATGCGCGACCCCCAGATGATGCGGTCAAAGATATCCCGCCCGAGCTGGTCGGTACCGAACCAATGCGCGGCACCCGGCGGCAACAAACGATCCCGCAGAACTTGCGAGGTTCCGTCACCCGAGGTGATCAGCGGCGCCAGCGCGGCGACGAACAGCAGGGTCAAAATGATCAGAAGGCCCGCCATTGCGATCGGATTGTGGGAAAAGGCGCGCGCGGACAGATAGAGGCGCTGACAGCGCGCCTGCATCACCGATTGCGGCGCCGATGACAGGAGCCAGGCCCGCGCGCGTGACGGCGTCGCCGTCTCTTGCGGAGACATCTCGGCCATCACCTGGCCCTCGGATCGGCGAGACGGTACAGCCCGTCGGAGATCAGATTGATCCCGACGAAGCAAATTCCCACGACGACGGTGCCGCCGATCACCGCGTTCATATCAGCATTGAAAAGCGAGGTCGTGATGTATTGCCCGATCCCCGGCCAGGCGAAGATCGTCTCGGTCAAGACCGATCCTTCCAGCAGAGAGGCATAGGTCAGACCGATGATCGTGATCAGTTGCACCAACACATTACGAAAGGCATGGCGCCAGATCACCGCCAGCGGCGACAGTCCCTTGACCCGCGCGGTCAGCACATATTCTTGGTTCAATTGATCCAGCATGAAGCTGCGGGTCATCCGCGCGATATAGGCAAGCGCGAACGTCGCCAGGATCGAGGCCGGCATGACCAGATGATGCAAGGCATTACGGAAAATTTCCCACTCCCCCTGCATCGCGGCGTCCAGGAGAATGATGCCGGTATCCGGTTCGACGATCCCATCGTAAAACACGTCGAGCCGCCCGGGCCCGGGCAGCCAGCCGAGCCATCCATAAAAGATCAGCAAAGTCACCATACCGAGCCAGAAGATCGGCACGGAATAGCCGAACAGCCCGATCACCCGCACCAGATGATCAATCCAGCGGCCCTGATTGACCGCCGCAAGCACTCCCATGGGCACGCCGATGAATATCCCCGCCAGGGTCGCGACAGTCGCCAGTTCCAGCGTCGCCGGGAAAAACCGGATCAGGTCGTCCAGCACGTCGCGGGTGGTCATGATCGACTTCCCGAACTCGCCGCTTAGCACATTCGTCAGATAGATCCGGTATTGCTCCAGCAAGGGCTTGTCGAGCCCGAGCTGGATATAGGTCGCCTCGTAGACGTCGCGCGACGCACGGTCACCGACGATCGCCAGGACCGGGTCGGCCGGCATGACCCGGCCGATGATGAAGGTGATCGCCGTCAACCCTCGAAAGGTTAGGACAACCGTGAAAACCGGGCGGAAAATCTTCGTGAAAATTGCCGGAGGAAACGGCCTTGATGCCGCTCCACCGGTTTCCTCGGACTGACGATCAGCCATTCTCGCCCTTCGACGGTCCCCGCCTTATTGCTTGGTGACCAGGCGGTAAAAGACCAGGTCGAAATTCGCTCCGTTGACGAAGCCCGACACGTTGTCCCGGCGCGCCACCTGCTCAGCGCTCTGGAACATCATGTTGAAGGGCGCCCGCTGCTGGAACTTGGCCTGCAAGTCGAGATACATGGCCTTGCGCTTCACCAGGTCCAGCTCCTTGGCCGCCGCTTCGGTCAAGGCGGTGATTTCCTTGTCGTCCCACGCGGTCCGCCAGGCGGGCTTTCCGGTCAGTTTGGCTTCCAGACGATTGTCCGGATTGTGGGCGAAGGCATCGGCGTTGGAATGTGGATCAACATAGTCAGGCGACCATCGCGCGACGATCAGCTCATGCTTGCGGGCACGGTATTTCGGCCACAAGGTCTTGCCCTCGGCGAGGATGATCTCGGACTCAATACCGATCTTCGAAAGCGACTGCTGCAGCGACTGCGCGATCTCGGGAAACGGAGGCGTCGTCAGGGTGTCGATGGTGATCTTGAACCCACCGCCTTGCCCGGCTTCCGCCAGCAGGGCCTTGGCCTTGCCGAGATCATAGGAGAACGGATTTTTCTCCAGCGACGCCCACAGGCCCGACGGCCAAAACGACTGATGCACCTTGTATTGGCCGGAAAGAAAACTGTTCGCCATGCCGTCGTAGTCGACCGCGTACCGCAGCGCCATACGGACCTTCGGATCGCTTAGGACCGGATGGGAATTATTGGTCGCGAAATAGACCGATTCCGCCTTGGCGGCGACATCCACTACCACGCCTGGCGCCCCCTTCAGCCCCTTGATCTGATCGGGAGTCAGGTTGCGCGCCATGTCGGCGTCGCCTTTTTCGACAAGCAAGCGCTGAGCCGCTGGTTCCGGCACGTGGCGCAACAACACCCGCCGCATCGCCGGCTTGCCGTGACGATGGTTTTCGTTCGCCTCGAGACTGACCAACTCATTGGCCTTCCAAGTCTTGAGCGAAAACGGGCCCGATCCGGCGCTGTGGTTCTTCAGCCACTCGTAGCCGAAATCGCCGTCTTTGGCGTGGCTCATCACGGTTTTCTTGTCGACCACCGATCCGACACCCGCCGAGAGCGCGTTCAGCAACAAGCCGGCCGAAAAGTCGCTATTGTTTTCGACCGTAACGGTCATCGGCCCGGTCGCCTTGATGAACTGGTCGACATTGTCCTTGTTCCAGCCGAACTGTGTGAGGATGAAAGCCGGGGTCTTGTTCAGATACATCACCCGGCGCAACGAGAATTCGACATCCTCCGCCGTCACCGGATTGCCGGAATGAAAGCTCTGACCAGGCCGCACCTCAAAGGTAATGGTCTTTCCATCGCCGCTCACCTCGTAGTTTTCGACAACGCCGCCAACCAGGGTGGTCAGATCCTCGGCCTCGAAC
This sequence comes from Alphaproteobacteria bacterium, assembly GCA_038116915.1. Lineage (GTDB taxonomy): Bacteria > Pseudomonadota > Alphaproteobacteria > Thalassobaculales > Thalassobaculaceae > JADHLJ01. Next base: position 603 of record JAYOEU010000012.1, on the reverse strand, counting down.
ATCATGACCCGGTCGTAAATATTGGCGATCACTTCGCCGCCGGTGAGCTCGAAAACCTCCGCCGGGTCCAGCGTGATCAGATCGCTGATACTCTTGGCCATGACCAGCATGTCGGGCGGGGTTTCCGCGCGAGACGAAAGCGCATTCGGCAAGGTCAGGCAAAGCGCAAGGCCCACCGCCAGCAATGTTCTCCTGATCATCGGCATGACCATCCCCCGTGTTCGATAAATTGCGGTATCAGACTGCGGCGATCACCATGATCTCGACATTGAACCCCGGCGCCGCCAGGCGGGCGGACTCGACGCAAGCCCGGCACGGTGTCTGGCCGGGCGTCACCCAGGCGTCCCACACCTTGTTCATCTCGGCGTAGTCATCCATGGTGTTGAGCCAGATCGTCGCCGTCAGCAGCTTGCTCTTGTCAGACCCACATGCGGCGAGAAGCCGGTCGATGGCCGCGCAGATATCCCGGGTCTGGTCGGTGATGCTTCCGCCCTGCGCATTGAGCGCGACCTGCCCCGCGAGATAGACGGTGCCATTGTGGACCACGGCCTGGCTCATCCTCGGGCCGACATCCTGACGTTGAATGCTCATGATTTTGCTCCT
>JAYOEU010000011.1:0-45645 GCA_038116915.1 Alphaproteobacteria bacterium | reverse complement strand
GGAGGAGGCCCAGCAGGCCATGATCACCTCCGCCAAGGACCTCGCCGACCGCGGCGAGATCGTCATCGGCCGCGGTTCCGGCGACGACCAGTTGGTGTTCTGAGATACCTGTCCCGCGGCGCCAGAGCCGTTCTAAGTCACCACGGTTCCGAACAGGGCACCAACCGCGGCGGTGGCAATCATCGCGAGGATTCCCCAGAAAACCACGCGCGTCGCTCCCTTGACGATGCCGGAGCGGCCGACCTTGGCGCCGATACCGCCGAGCAGGGCGAGCGTGAGGATCGTCGCCACGCCGACGGTCATTATTTCCGAGCCGGTCGGAGCAATAATCGTGACCACTAGCGGGCAGGCACCACCGATCGCGAAACTCACTGCACTTGCGGCGGCGGCCTGCACCGGCCGCGCCGCCGTATCATCGGTGATGTTGAGCTCGTCCCGCATATGGGCGCCCAGCGCGTCATGCTCCGTCAATTGGACGGCCACCTGTTTGGCAAGGTCGCGGGTAAGCCCCCTTGCCTCATAGATCTCGGTAAGTTCGGCCAGTTCCGATTCGGGATAGTCGCGCAGCTAGCGGCGTTCGCGTTCCAGTTCCGCCGCCTCGCTGTCCGATTGAGCGCTCACGGAGACATATTCGCCGGCCGCCATCGACATCGCGCCGGCGACCAGTCCGGCGATGCCCGCAATGATCATGTCATGCTTGTAGGCCGTGGCGGCCGCCACGCCGACGATCAGGCTCGCCGTCGATATGATGCCGTCATTTGCGCCAAGCACCACGGCCCGCAGCCAGTTGACCCGGTCGATAACATGAACTTCGGAATGGGGCCTGGGTTTTCGCATACTCCGCCTTCAGGACTCCAGGATGAACCGCCGCCGACGTGCGTTTAGCGCATCGCCGCTTCGATATTACCACCATCGACGGTGGTGACGCTCGCGGTGGTGCGTTCGGCGAGCGCATGGTGCAGAAAGGCCCAGGCAACATGTTCCGCGGTGACCTCAAGGCCCAACAGGTTTCCGGCAAGATAGTCGCTCTCGCTGACACCCCGTGCCTTGGAGCGCTGGGCGATCATCTCATCGGTCAGCAGCCCCGAGCGGATCCGGTCGGCATTCACCGCATTGGAACGTATTCCGAACCGCCCGTATTCCAATGCGTATTGCCGGGACAGGAACAGCGTTGCAGCCTTGGGAAGGCCATAGGCCCCGAAGTTCTTGCCCGGATTGACCGCCTGTTTCGACGTATTGAAAAGCAGAACCCCGCCGGTGCCCTGCGCCAGCATGATCCGGACGGCCGCCTGGGCAACCGATTGATGCGCGAAGAAGTTGAGCTCGAAGCTTTGCCGCAAGGTCGCATCGTCAAGGGTTCCAATCTCGCCTTGCCAGGCAGCGCCGGCGTTTGAGACCAGAATGTCGAGACCGCCGAAAACCGTTGAAATCTTGTCAAAGGCGGCCTTCACGGCCGTCGGGTCTGTGACATCGCAGGCAATGCCGATCGAACCATTCCCCGCCGCCCTAGCCGCCGCGCTGGCGGCACCGAGATCGAGATCGAGGATCGCCACATGCGCGCCCTCGCCGGCGAATACCCGTGCCGTGGCCGCCCCGATCGCGCCGCCGCCCCCTGTAACCACCGCCACCTGGCCGGATAGCGGCTTGTAGGTGATCGATTTCAGCTTGGCCTGCTCAAGCGACCAGTATTCCAGCTTGAACAGTTCCTCATCCGGCAATGCCGTAAAACTGCCGATCCGTTCGGCCCCCGAAACCGCCTCGATCCAGATCTCGGCGATATCGGCGGCGATCTTGGCTTCCTTGTGACCACGACCCATGCCGAAAAGCCCGACACCCGGAACCAGCGCGACCCGAGGCATGGGATCGAGAATAATCCTTTGCACATCATCAAGAGCATCACAGCGCGCGAAATAGGCCTGATAGTCAGCCATATAGGCTTCGACACGCTTGCGGGTATCCTCGCGGAAGGCTTCGAGCGCGCCGACTTTCGGCGCTTCAGTGATCAGCGGTTTTTTCTTGGTCCGGATCACCAGATCGGGGGTGCTGACACCACGGGTGGCATAGTCCGCGACCTCGTCTCCGTTCACGAAAGCATCGACATCCGGAGTCGAACGATGTTCCAGCACGAAACGCGAGAACCGGCCGCCGCCCAAGGCCTCCGCGACGGCGCCACGTACGATCGGCGCGACATCGGCAAGGCTGGCCGCATCCGTCTTCGGCGAGGCCGGCACGAAAACCGATTTCCGACCACGTGCGATGCGGGCCTCAGCGAGGCTGACATGCTCGATCATGCGCTCATATGCGCTTTCAGCGGACTCTCCGAAGGTGAAAATACCATGCTTGTCCAGAATCAGCCCTTCAACCTTCTCATCCGCCTCGTAGACTTCCGCCGCGACTTTCGCCAACTCGAAGCCGGGCGCTACATAGTCGACGATTCCCAACCGCTCACCGAAAACTTCCCGGCACAAATCCTGCCCGTTCGGCTGGTCGACAATCGACAGGATCGCCGTGGAATGCGTGTGATCGACAAAAGCGTGCGGCAGAAACGCGTGCAACAGCGTCTCGACCGACGGGTTGGGAGAAGAAGGATCAATCAGGTTGGCGCGCTGAAGCTTGACCATGTCCTCGTCGGAAAGAATGTCGAAGGCCCTTGCCTTGCGTAGCGGCGCCAGTTTGACCGCCGGCAGTCCCGCCGGCTCGATCGACCCCATGTCCCAACCGCTGCCCTTGACGCAAAGCACCTCCCATTCGTCGCCGACCATATCGGTGACCCTGGTCTTCAACGACGTATTGCCGCCGCCGTGCAGAACCAGCTTCGGCTCACCTCCGAGCAAACGCGTCGTATAGACCCTGAGCGCCAGATCGGCGGCAATCCCGTCACCGGCATAGCGTTCGATCGCCGCCTTGGCATCCTTGGCATTCCAGAGGCTTTTCATCTCGGTATTCCCATATTCGTCGGCGGGCAGTGTCCTTTTGCAGGCGAGATACGCCACCACCCGGCGCCCGGGTCAAGCGGATACCGGCGTACAACGTCAAATCCGGTACATCTCGATCGCCGCCGGGTCGACCCGGATACCGAAACCCGGCCCGTCCGGCAACCGCGCGACACCCTTCGAGACCGTCGGACCCTCCAAAAGCATGCGATCCCAGAGCGGGTCGCGCTCGGGATCGGCGAAACATTCGACGCAAACACCATTCGGTTGAGCCGCCAGCATATGCAGGGCGATCTGTGGTTCCTCGTGATGCGTAATCTTGATGTCCGTGAGCTGGGCGAGGCCCGCAACCCTCTGCCAAGCCGTCACGCCGCCGGCTTCCGAGGCATCGAAATTGATGAAGTCAACGGCGCCGGCCTCGATCATCCGGCGCATGGCCTGCCCGGTTACCTCGCTCTGACCGGCATTGACGGGAATGGTGCTGGCGCGGCGCACTTCCGCCATGTTGCGCAGATCGTCCATCCAGTGGCACGGCTCCTCGAACCAGGCGATATCCAGCGGCTCGATCAGCCGGGCATGGGCAACGGCATCGCGCCAGGACCAGCCGCGGTTCGCGTCCACGGATATCAGAAAGTCCGGACCGATCCCGTCACGCGCCGCTTTCACCCGCGCGGCATCCTCCTCGGGCGACAGCCCGCCGACCTTGACCTTGCAGCCCGCCATTCCGGCGTCGCGCAAATCGCGCATCTCGGCGCCGAGATCGTCCAGGGTCTTGCCTTCAATGTAGTAGCCGCCGATCGAGATGATGGGCAGTTCGTCGCGGTAGCCGCCCAGCAGCCTGGCAACGCTGACATCGTAACAGCGCCCGATCGCATCCCAGATCACGCAATCAACGCAGGCGATCGCCTGCATCATCAGTTCCGGCGCCATCGCCGCGCCCGGCACCTTGGATTCGAGCAGGGCGTAGAGCCGCTGCCAGTCCCGCACATCCCGGCCGATCAGCGCCGGCGCCAGCCGTTCATTCACCAGCGCGGCGATCTCCGGACCGTGTGATCTGTTGTCGCCGTTATAGATCTCCGCCACCGGGCCGTCCTTGACCCAGAGCCGGGTGATCACCGTACAACGCGAGGTGACGTTGTAGGTACTTCCGCCGAAATCCTTGGTCAGGGGAATTCTGATCGCCAGCGCCTCGATCTTTTCGATGATCATTGCATCGCTCCAAATCGCCTTGTCGGACCATGAGCGTAAGCGGCGCCGGGTTCGCTGGCAAAATCCTCCGTCGCGGACACGTTCCGGGAACGCACATATCGTCCTTGTGGGGATTGCGGATTCTCGGACCGATCCCCGGTGTTGCACCTTGACCCGACCCCGATGTCTGGCGAGGCTCGCACCCCAAACAGCCAACCGCCGGGAAAGCTTCGGATCATGAGCGCAGGAGAACGTTTGCCCGGGACACCGATCCCGGGGCATGTGTGGACCGGATACGAGGGAATCAAGATTGCCGGCGATACATGGGGAGATCCCAGCGGGCCTCTCGTCGTCCTGCAGCATGGCGGCGGGCAGACCCGCCACGCCTGGAAGGGCGCCGGCGAGACCTTGGGCAACGCAGGCTATCACGCGGTCGCCTTCGATGCCCGGGGCCACGGCGATTCCGACTGGGCCGGCGAAGGCCGATACACGGCCGACCACATGGTGGAAGATCTGAACTGCGTTGCCCGGGCGCTGGGCTCGGACCGGCCGATCCTGGTCGGCGCGTCAATGGGCGGGGGCACGAGTTTGGTCGCCATCGGCGAGAAGAAGATCGAAGCCGCGGCCCTCGTCATGGTCGACATGGCGCCGCGCATCGAGCCGGAAGGCCAGGCGAAGATCCAGGCTTTCATGAACCAGAAGCCCGAAGGCTTTGACAGCCTGGAAGAGGTCGCCGCCGCGATCGCCAACTATCAGCCGCATCGCAAACGACCGCGTACCCTCGATGGGCTCGCCAAGAATGTCCGGCTGGCGCCCAACGGAAAATATGTCTGGCATTGGGATCCGGCGCGGCGCACCGGCCGGCAGGGTCCCTCCGGTGTCGCCGACTACCGCGAGCGCCTGCGGCTCGCCGCCGACAACCTGACATTGCCGGTGTTATTGGTGCGCGGCGGCCTGTCGGACGTCCTGAGCGAGGAAGGAGCGAGATCCTTTCTCGAACAATGTCCGCATGCCGAATATGTCAACGTCGCCAATGCCGCCCATATGGTCGCCGGTGACCGCAATGACATCTTCGCGGATTCGGTCATCTCGTTTCTGCTCCGCGTCGCGCCTGTTTCGGTCGGCTAGACGGGCTCACCCGCCAGCGCGGCAGAGCGAAAAGGCAGCGGCGGCATCCCCAAGTGTCCGGTTCCATCGGCCCCGCAATATGCGACACTGTTGATGCCTGTTCCGGTTGGTCCGCGACCTTGGAAACCTAATGGCGACAGCAAGTGACATAGCGTGGATCGTGCTATCGAGCGTTCTCGGACTGTCGGTGGGCGGCTTTCTGACCGTGGTCATCTATCGGCTTCCCCGCATGATGGATAGGGCCGAGACCCTGCTTGCGGCTGACGGCTTTGGCGGGAAAACGGCGACGGTCCGCCTGAGCCTGACGGCGCCCGGGTCCCACTGCCCTGAATGCGGTGATCGGATCGCGCCGTTGCACCGGCTTCCGTTGATCGGATATGCATTGCTCCGTGGCCATTGCGCGACATGCGGCAGTCGCATTTCGGCCCGCTATCCGATCGTTGAGCTACTGGCAGCGGCCGCGGCGGCTGCGAGCGTCCTGGTCTACGGCCCCTCGCCTCAGGCGGTGTTCGCGGTGATTTTCATGTGGATTGCGATCTCGATCGCCTTTATCGACATCGACCGATTACTGGTCCCCGATGTGCTCTCATTCTCCCTCCTTTGGATCGGTCTGTCCGCCAATGCGTTTGCGCTGTTCTCTGATCCAAGTTCCGCGATCCTCGGCGCCGTCGCCGGATATACCGTGTTTTGGCTTGTCGGAGCGGTAGCCGAACGCGCGCTGGGCCGGGCCGCGCTGGGACAGGGGGATTTCAAGCTGTTCGCTGCAATCGGCGCCTGGTTCGGCTGGCAAGCTCTCGCGCCGAGCCTCCTAATCGGCGCCGCGATCGGTGCGACCATAGGATACGGACTAGTCTGGATCGGCATTCGCAAGAAGGATGAGCCGATCTGCTTCGCGCCGTTCCTTCTGATCGGCGCGCTGATCGCGCTGCTTTCGCCCGGCTGGTACTCGACCCTGTTCACCCTGGCGTAAAGTTCCTGATCCAATCCCCGGCAATAGTAAGCTGAGGTGATTCCGTGTGCCGGACGAGGCATCGGGCGTCACTTCCCGGAAATCGTTACGCTTCCCGCTCTTTGCGTGAAGGGAGATTAAGGAAATGCGTCTCCCATGATGTGGAAATACGCAACCCAGACAAGACGCAGCGCAAAAATTTTCAACGAATAATAAAATACACAAAGTCGCCATAAATTGTAAAATTGCAACTAGTCTATTAGTGGAGCGATGACAAAAATTTAAATTTTTCGCCTAACTCGTCATGCCGGGCATTGACTTTGTTTCCTATTCAACCCATTTCTTTATTAAGGGAAGAGTTGAGTGCGAAAACAGACTGTCTGTCGGATGCGGATTTGCCGAGCCCCTCTCGGGATTTCCAAAATTGGAATCGCATTCGCAAGTGGCCGCTACACGGTTGGTCGCTCGAGTTTAGAGCCTGAAATTTCGATCGTTCCGTGTCAACACCGCCACGTGGCCACAACGAACTTCGGCAACGGAGGCCTTCGGCTCTTGTTAATAGGTACGCAGGTCGGAGCAATTGTGGCATGATACATACGATCGCGGTTCCCTCGTCGCGTCTGCGCCAGAGAGCGATACGATCCACAGACCGCACCGTCGTTGATCCTATCGTCTCGACGACAAACAAGGAACTCAAACGATGAAATCCAAGATCGCCGAGTCCAGCGCCGCTGATTGCGGTGAACGCACCATTGGGAACGTTGAGGTTTTCGGGCGGCGGACGAGCATGCGTCTTGAGTAGAGTTATTGGGACGCGTTGCGCACGCTTGCCACGGCCAGGGGCACTCATTCCAACATCATCGTGAGTGAAGCCGCCCGTCTGGCCGAAGGTAGCGGGGTGAGCCTGACCAGCGCCGTTCGGGTCTATCTGGCGGCGATTGCCGCGGACGAAGCTCCTTCCATGAATGATTTTCATCGGCAGGTCTCGCGAATCCGGATGAACCTCAGCTATAAAGGCCGCAGGATCACGGTCTTCCTGGAACAGTTCTTCTGGGATGGCTTGACGGAAATCGCCCGACGAAATCAGGCCTCGCTGGATGAAATCGTCGAATGGGTGGCGGCCAATGTTCCGGGCGCGACCTCCCGCGCATCGGCGATCCGTCTGGCGGTTCTCGACGACCGGATGGGCCGGCGCGCCAAGGCAGCCTGAACCGCCTTCTACACCGCGCCGAAGTTGCTATTCCTGAGCGTAGCGCCAGGGCTTGTCCGGCTGTTCCGCGTCTTCGTCTATGGTCCAGTGAGGCAGCGCGAACTCGTCGGTGACATCGACAAAAACCATCCGCACCCTGGTGCCGATCCCGACCCGCTTGATCATCTCGGGCGGCGCGAATTCACCATCAGCAGTCATCAGATTGCCAGCCACCCTTAATGCCTCATGCTCCGTTGGCGCTCCCTTTTGGATGTCCAGATCCGCAAGGATGATCATGTAAGGCACCTTGTCGCGAAACGCCGGCTGGATCGGGTGGTGGACCTCGACATAGGAATGAACCGTTCCCTTGCCCTCCACCGGCACCCAGTCGCTCTCGCGGTCGGATGTCCAGGGACAGGCCGTGGTCGGTGGATATCTCAGCAACCCGCTCTGCTTGCCGCGCTGGAGCCGGAAGTCTCGCCTCGCGCAATACCGAAAAAAATCCCGGTTCTCGCCGTCGAGATCCTCGATGGTGAGCGTCATGCCCATATAGTCGCCTTGAATTGGCATGGTCCCTCTCCCCTTATCCGTGGTCGCTCATCGATGATCCTTGGCCATCACCATGGCTGAGCCCGTGCCCGGCATCGCCCAGCCGAGATTGGCGGTGACCTCCGCGTGCTTCACTTGCCGGCAGCCGCCCTCGCGATAGTCATGGGTGTGCCGGCGTCGGCCATCCGGGCCGATCGGACAACTGTCGTCGACGTCGCCGCGCAACTGCCTTGTGTTTTCGATCACCATGTTCATACCGTGGGTATAACCCTCGCAGAGATGGCCGCCGGAGGTGTTGTTCGGACGCCGGCCGCCAAGCTCTATGGTGCCGTCCGAGACATAGTGTCCGCCGTCTCCCTTTTTGCAGAACCCGTAATCCTCCAACTGCAGCATTGTGGTGAAGGTGAAGGCGTCGTAGGAGCCTGTCACATCGACATCCTCGGGCCCCAGTCCCGCGTTGGGCCATAGAATCTCCCGGGCATAGTGACCGGCGACGGTGGAGATCGGACCGTGCTGATAATGCATGTCGGCCCGCGGCTTGCAGCAGCGCCCGACCACCGACTGGATCACCGCCGGCGGATTCGGACAGTCCCGCGCCCGGTCGAGCCGGGTGACGATGATGCAGGTCGCATTGTCGGTCTCGACGCAGCAATCCAGAAGATGCAGCGGCTTGCAGATGATCCGCGAGTTGACCACTTCCTCGACCGTATAGCGCTTTTTATAAAAGGCCTTCGGGTTGTTCGAGGCGTGTTTGGAATGCGCCACCTTCACGGCGGCCACCTGCTCCGGCGTCGTGCCGTAGTCGTACATGTGCCGCAGGAAGGTCGGGGCAAACATCTGCCCGGCGCTCTGCCAGCCATAGGCGCGGCTGTGGATCTGGTCGCCGACAATGGGAACCGCCGAGCGCGCGCCGGTGCCGCCGATGCGCACCGAGGAATAGCCGTTCATCGCCCGGAAGATCGCCACGGTCTTGCACATGCCCGCCTCGATCACCCCCATCGACATGCCGATCAGCGCCTCGATCGACGAGCCGCCACCATGCACGTCCATATAGAAATTGAGCCGGATGCCGAGATCGCCCGCAACGAAGGGCGAGAAGGTCGAGTCGTTGCCGGAATAGCTGAACATCCCGTCGATGTCGTCAGCGGTCATTCCCGCGTCCTTCATGGCGTTGGAAATCGCCCAGGTCGCGAGCGAGCGCGTGGATTCCTCCGAGCCACGCCGGTACGACGTCTCGCCCACCCCGCAGATCGCGTATTTTCCCCGCAAGAACTTGCCCGAACTGGCGTCGTGATCGGAAACGCTGGATAGTGACATGCGCCCGCCTCCCTCTGTTCATCGACAAAGCCTATCGCGCTGATGGAAGGCTGGACAGGGAACAGAGATTGGATGCGCGATTATCACGGGTGTGAAGGCGGAAGAGGGGGAACTGACCATGCTGCCACTGACCGGATACACCGACCGTTTTTCCGCCGCGCCGGGTGGGAAAATCGCCTTCAAGATTTCCTCCGCCTTCGAGGAGGCCTATGCGGTCGACGTGGTTCGGATCATTCATGGCGATCCCAATCCCGACGGGCCGGGGATCAAGCTGAAGCCGGTAGAGACGAGCATAGCCGGTAGCTATCCCTCGCGGTTCCAACCGACCCATCTCGGCTCCTACGCGATTGTCGACAATGGGCCCGCGTTGCGGGTGCCAGGTGCCTTCTCGGTCGCGGCGACCATCTGGCCGACCTTGCCGAACAAGGGGCCGCAAGCGGTTATCTCGAAATGGGACCCGGATACCGGCGCCGGGTTCTCGCTGGAGATCGGACCGGACGGGGCATCCTTCGCGGCCGGCGACGGCGCCGGCGGCGAGAAGCGGGTGGTGGTCGGCAAGCCACTTCGCCGCCATCGATGGTACCGGCTTGTCGCCACCCACGATCCTGCAACCGGCACGCTGACGGTCAGCCAACAACCCCTGCGCGTCAGTCACGGGACCGACGATTCGGGAACCGCGACAGAGGCGCTGAGCGCCCCAGCGTTGCTCGATAGCTCCGCGCCGCTGCTGATCGCCGCGCGTTCGGGACGGGCGATCCAGAGACATTTCAACGGCAAGATCGAGGATCCCCTTGTCGCCGCCACCGCGGATCATCAGGCCTTGCTGGCACTCCCGGGCGGCGCTTTTCCCGAGAAAATGTTGTTGCGATTGGATTTCGGCCGAGACTTTCCCGATGTCCGGGTCCATGTCGAGCCGCAATCCTCTCAACTCGGCGCCCGGCTGGTGAACCTGCCGGCCCGGGCGGTGACCGGCTCGAACTGGGACGGAACCGAAATGGCGTTCCGGCATGCCCCGGACCAATACCGGGCGATCCACTTCCACGACGACGACCTGCATGATTGCGGCTGGGAAACGGATTTCACCTTCGAGATCCCCGAAGGCATGTCCTCGGGCATCTATGGTTGCCGCATCCGCTGCCGGCACGCCGAGGACGTGATCCCGTTCTATGTCCGGCCCAAGACCGGCAAGCCGACCAGCGACACGGTGTTCCTCGCTTCGACCTTCACCTATCAGATCTACGCCAATCATCAGCGCAATGTGAGCGATCACAAGTTCCGCGAGAAGGGCCGGCGCTGGGGCGCGGCGCAATATCTGCCGGACGATCACTCCGACTATGCCCATTCGACCTACAATCTGCACACCGACGGCAGCGGTGTCGGCTATTCCTCGCGGCTGCGCCCGATCATGACCATGCGCCATAATTTCCTGACCTTCGACGATCCCTACGGTTCCGGGCTCAGGCATTTTCCGGCCGACACCCACCTGATCGACTGGCTCGACGCGATGGGCCACGGGGTTGATGTGATCACCGACGAGGATCTCGACGACGAAGGGATCGACCTGATCGCGCCTTACAAGGTGGTCCTGACCGGCTCGCATCCCGAGTATCACACCAAGGGCACCCTGGACGCGCTGATGGAATATGCCCACGTACGCGGGGGTCGGCTGATGTATATGGGCGGCAACGGCTTTTACTGGCGCGTCGCGCGAAGCGATGCCTGGCCGGGCACGCTGGAGATCCGGCGGGCCGAGGGCGGCATCCGGGCTTGGGCGGCCGAGCCCGGAGAATACTACAACGCCTTCGACGGCCAGTACGGCGGACTTTGGCGACGCAACGGCCGACCGCCGCAACTGCTGGCCGGTGTGGGTTTCTCCTCACAAGGCGCCTTCGAAGGCTCCTACTACCGGCGGACGGACGGAGCCGACGATCCACGCGCCGCCTGGATCCTGGAAGGCATCAACGAGGAAATCCTCGGCAATTTCGGGCTGTCCGGAGGCGGCGCGGCGGGCTTCGAACTCGACCGCGCGGATGTCCGGCTCGGCACGCCGGAGAACGCCGTGGTCATCGCCTCCTCGGAAAGCCATCAGCCGAGCTTCATCGCGGTTCTCGAGGACCAGCTTTCCCAGCGCAACACGGTGACCGGCGTTCCGCACGGCAAACTCATCCGTGCCGATATCACCTATTTCGAGACCGCAAATGGCGGCGCGGTCTTCTCGGTCGGCTCAATCACCTTTTGCGGGAGCCTGTCGCACCAGGATTACAAGAACAGCATCTCGCGCATGGTCGACAACGTTCTAAGACGGTTCAAGACTTAGGGTCAGGCGCCCCTCCGCTCCCCATGCTTGATCCGAAGCGCCGGTCGCGACATTAACGGAAACACCCATCGCCCGACCGAAGGAGACCCGCCCCGATGATCACGCTTTACGGCATCCCGAACTGTGATACCTGCCGCAAGGCCCGCAAATGGCTGGACGGCAAGGGCATTGCCCATCGCTTTCACGATTTCCGCAAGGATGGGCTTGATGCGGATCTCCTCGCGGCCTGGATAGAGGAATTGGGAATCGAGACCCTGGTCAACCGCCGGGGCACGACCTGGCGCACCTTGAGCGACGCGGACAAATCCCGACTCGACACCGCGCCGCTGGATCTGCTGACGGAAAACCCGACGCTTTTGAAACGTCCGGTCATTGATCTGGGGGAGCGGCGCCGGGTAGGATTCGACGAAGCGGTTCAGGCCGCGCTCCAGACTGTCTAGTTCCGGGAATTCCCATGGCATCCGACTTCATCATCATCGGCGGCGGCTTGGTCGGCTCGGCGCTGAGCCACGGACTGCTGAAGGCGGGGGCCAGCGTCACCATTCTGGATGAGGGCGACGTGGCTTTCCGGGCCAGCCGGGGCAATTTCGGCCTGGTCTGGGTTCAGTCCAAGGGCGACGGCATGGCGGAATACGCACAATGGAGCCGCGAATCCTCGGAGCTTTGGACCAGTTTCGCCGAATCCCTGGGCGATGCGACCGGGATCAATGTCGGCCATCACCGCCCCGGCGGTCTCGAACTGTGTCTGGAACCGGAGGAATACGAAGCTTACGAGACTTCTATCAAGCGCATGCACAATCAGGGCGGCGTCAGCGACAATGATCGCCGGATGATCAGCGGCGACGAGGTCCGGGCCATGGAACCGAATGTCGGTCCGGAAGTGATCGGCGCCTCGTTCTGCCCGCATGACGGGATCGTCAACCCGTTGCTCACCCTGCGTGCGCTTCACCGGATCGCGGCTTCCGCCCGGGCCGACTACCGCCCGGATCACCGGGTCGAGCGGATCATTCCCGAACACGGCGGATTTCGCGTCATTACCCGGAGCGGCAGCTTTAGTGCCGCCAAGGTGATCCTCGCCGCCGGCAACGGAAGCGCGGCGCTGGGAGCCGATGTCGGCCTCACGATTCCGGTTGGTCCGGAGCGTGGCCACATCATCGTTACCGAGCGTACCCGTCCACTGTTCAACCACGTGCTCGGCCAGATCCGGCAGACCGATGAAGGCACGGTCATGCTGGGCGCGACCAAGGAGTCGGTCGGCTTCGATACCGGTTTCAATCCCGAAATGATCCGCAAGGTCGCCAGCAACGCGGTGCGCAAGGTGCCGGCCCTGAAGGGGCTTCGGATGATCCGGAGCTGGAGCGCGCTTCGGATCATGTCGCCGGACGGGTTCCCGGTTTATCAGGAATCGGATGACCATCCCGGCGCCTATTCGATAAGCTGCCACAGCGGTGTGACGCTCGCCGCCGTGCATGCTCTGAAGCTGGCGCCGGCGTTGCTGGAGCCAGGCTTCAACACCCGTTTCGCCGCTTTCTCACCCCGGAGGTTCGATGTTCCAGAGACTGAGTGACCCGATGCGCAAGCCGGTCCGGTTCCGTTTCGAGGATCAGGAGATCGAGGCGCGGGAGGGAGACAGCGTCGCCGCCGCTCTGCTTGCGGCGGGGATCGGGAGCCTGAAGGACGCTCCGGTCTCCGGCACGGCGCGCGGCCCCTACTGCATGATGGGTGTGTGTTTCGAATGCCTGGTCGAGATCGATGGCGCCGGGCACCAGCAAGCCTGTCTTGCGCCGGTGCGCGCGGGCATGGAGGTCCGCCGCCAACCCGCGGCCCGCGATATCGGCGTTCCGGTCGGAGGAGACGGACGATGAGCACGGAGCGGGATGTCGTCGTTATCGGCGCCGGTCCGGCCGGCAGTGCGGCCGCCGCCGCCGCCGCGGGAGCCGGAGCGTCAGTCACGGTCCTGGACGAGCAGCCCGAGCCGGGTGGCCAGATCTACCGGAACATTGAATCCGTCGAGCGCCGCCGCCCGGCGGATCTGAGCTTTCTCGGCGCCGCCTATGCCCATGGCGCCTCGGTCGTCGGCGCGTTCCGCGCGGTACGGACCGACTATCGCCCGGGCGCGACGGTCTGGCATATCGGTGCGCTTTCCAAGGGCAAGCGCCGGGACGTGGTGGTAAGCCGCAACGGCGTTTCCGAAACCATCTCCGCCCGCCATGTGGTGATTGCCACCGGCGCGCTGGAGCGCCCCGTGCCGATCCCAGGTTGGACCCTGCCGGGCGTAATGACTGTCGGCGCGGTTCAGTCAGCACTGAAGAACGCGGGCGTCTACCCCTCCGGGAAGCTGGTATTGGCGGGCTCGGGGCCGCTGATGCTTCAGCTTGCGGCGCAATTGATCGCGGCCCATGTACCCATCGAGGCGATCGTCGACACCACGCCTCCGGGAGGTCTCGCTCGGGCGTTCTTCCATCTGCCCCATGCCTTCATCGGTGGCGAGACGCTGCTGAAGGGGCTTCAACTGCGCCGCGCGGTTCTCAAATCCGGGGTCCCGATCTATTCCGGCGCCAGCCATCTGGCGGCGCATGGCGAGGGCAAACTCTCGAGCCTATCCTTCACCTCGGCGGGAGCGGACCATCAGATCGACGCCGATGTCGTCGCGCTGCACGAAGGGGTGATTCCGAACACGCAGCTCAGCCGTCTGGTCGATGCCGATCACCGCTGGAACGACGTCCAACGCTGCTTTCACCCGGTCATCGACCAATGGGGGGAAACGACCGTCGCCGGCGTCTATGTCGCCGGGGACGGCGGCGGCATTGCCGGAGGTCTGGCGGCGGAGCGGAGCGGGCGGATCACCGGTCTCGCCATTGCGCGCCGGCTCGGCCTGCTTGGGGACAGCGCCCGCGATCTGGTGGTTGAAGAGCAGCGCCTGCGCCGCTTCATCGATAGCGCCATCCGCGGCTTCCTCGACCGCTACTACCCGGCCCCGGACTGGATCGGTTCGGTCGCGGATGACGTGGTGCTGTGCCGTTGCGAGGAAGTGACCGCGGGACAGTTGCGGGAGGCGATGGCACATGGATGTTCCGGCCCGAACCAGGCGAAATCCTTCCTGCGCTGCGGGATGGGGCCATGCCAGGGCCGGATGTGCGCCAACAGCGTCACCGAGGTGATGGCGGCCGGATCAGGCACAGCGCCGGGCGAGGTCGGCAGTTTCCGCATCCGACCACCCGCAAAGCCCGTGACCTTGGCGGAGGTGGCGTCCCTCGACGCCAGCTAGACGGAGCGGCGGACAGTCCCGCCGTTCTACCGACCGGCTTAGCGAACGCTGTCCCCTTCGAGCTGGGTGCGCTGCATCCGGCGGACCGCGTTCTGGTTGTCGTGGATCGCCAGATGCTGGACGCAGCGATTGTCCCAGAACGCCACCGAACCGGTGCGCCAGCGGAACCGGCAAGTGAATTCGGGCCGGCAGGAATGGTTATAGAGATAGGAGAGCAGCGGCGCGCTTTCCTCCACGGTCAGCCCGTCCAGATGGCTGACATAGGTCCCGTTGACGAACAGGCATTTGCGCCCTGTTTCCGGGTGGGTGCGGGCGACCGAATGCGCGTTTTCGGTCATCCGCCAGTCGGAATCCTCCCGCACCTTGGAAGTTCTGGTGGCATTCTTCTTGGCCTGCGGGCCGGCAACCCTGAAGTCGTTATGGACGGCCTTCATGCCGTCCAGCATCCGCTTCATGCCGTCTGAAAGGGTGTCATAGGCCATATACTGGTTGGCGAAGAGCGTATCGCCGCCCCATTCCGGGGTTTCGAGCGCATAAAGGATCGCGCCCATCGGCGGGTTCGCCATCATCGTCGTATCGGCGTGCCAGGTCTCGCCGGCCGCGCTTTTGTCGCCCGGCATGCGTGTCAGGTACACCATCTCGGGGTTTTCCTGGCCCATATTGTAGTTCGGATGGATGAAGAGCTCGCCGAACCGGCGGGTGAAGGCCTTGTGACGCTCGATATCGGTCAGATCCTGGTCACGGAAAAAGATCACGAGATGATCCAGCAACGCCTGACGGATCTCGGCGATCACCGCGTCGTCAAGATCCTTGGATATATCCACCCCGCCAATCTCGGCCCCGACCGACATGGACAGTGGCGCGACAGTGATGTGTTTGAACTTGCCCATGGATTTTCTCCTGTACCCGCGGCCTATTCCGCCGCGTGCTTACCGACATTCCAACCGCGCGCCGCGAGATTGTTCGTTGCAAAGGCCTTGGGCGCATCCTCAAGGTCGCTGGCGAAGGTATCGTTCCAGCGGTTCAGCCAGCCGAACAACGAAATCACCGAGACCATTTCGACGATCTGACCCTGGGTGAAATGCTTGCGGAGATCCTCGAAATGCGCCCGTGTCGTGGCGTTGGGAACCTCGCCGGCGGCAAGGCCGAATTCGATCACCGCGCGCTCGGCGTCGCTGTAGAGCGGGCTGTCGCGATAGTTCAGCAACTCCTGAACCTTCTCGGGCGCGAGGCCTTTCTTGCCGCCATTGGCCGCCGTGTGGGCTTGGCAATAGATGCAGCCCGCCGAGGTGCTGACCGCGTGCGCCGTCAGCCATTTGGTCTGCATCGGCAGTTCGGTTTCGGTGCGCATGATCGCGCCGATCAGGCCACCGAAGGCGCGCAGGATATCCGGCTTGTGGGCCATGATCCGGAGGCTCGTCGGCACATAGCCGCTCGCCTGGCGCGCGATGGAGATCACGTCCTCCACTTCGGCCAGGGCGTCGAGGGCGACCGGCTCGATATGCGCCGATTCGGTGGGTTTCGCGTCCGTCACGCCGGCTCTCCCTACCCCATCAGCTCACGGCATTTGGCCATGATATTCCCTGCGGTCATCCCATAGCGCTCACGCACCTTCGGCGTCGGGCCGACGATGCAGAACTCATCCGGCATGCCGACGAAGCGCATGCGGACCGGGTGTTCCTCGGCCACCAGTTCAGCCACCGCGCCGCCGAGGCCGCCGGTCAGGTGATGCTCCTCGGCGGTGACGATGCCGCGCGTTTCCGCCGCCGCCGCCAGGACCGTCTCGCGGTCCAGCGGCTTGATCGTGTGCATGTTGATGACCCGGACACCGATCCCCTCGCCGGCAAGCTCGTCCGCCGCCTTCAGGGCTTCGGCGACCAGCACCCCGCAGGCGATCACCGCGATGTCGGTGCCGCGCCGCAGGGTCGTGGCCTTGCCGATCACCGGCGCGGCGTCGGGAGCGGTGACCGGCACCTCCTCGACCCGGCCACCGAGCCGGACATAGCTCGGCCCGTCGAGAGACTCGGTCGCTTGCGTGAGATGCCAGGCTTCCAGCGCGTCGGCGGGCACCATCACCGTCATGTTCGGCAGGCTGCGCATCAGCGCCAGGTCCTCGACCGCGTGATGGGTGCCGCCGGAGACCCCGAGCGTGATGCCGGAACAGGCCGCGCCGATCACCACCCGCTGCTTGGCATAGGCGACGTCATTGCGAAGCTGCTCCATCGAGCGTGCCGTGATGAACGGTGCGTAGCCGCAGAGATAGGGCCGCATGCCGGTGGTGGCGAGGCCGCTGGCGACGCCCATGGCGTTCTGCTCCGCAATGCCGGCCTCAATCACCCGTTCGGGGACCGCCTTGACCATTTCGCGCAGCCCGATCAGGTCAAGAGTATCGGCGGACACGGCCACGACCTTGTCGTCCCTTGCCGCCATGTCGGTGACCGCGAACCCGAAGGACAGGCGCGACTGGTTCTGCACCTTGGCGACCCAGTCCGGTGTCTTGCGTACGGCGCTCATACCGGTTCTCCCAGCTCGGCCAAGGCCTTCTGATAGATGTCGTCCGGCACCATATTGTTGTGCCAGAGATGAGTGTCCTCGGCGAAGCTCACGCCCTTGCCCTTGATGGTGTGGGCGATGATCATCGACGGCTTGTCCTTCTCGTAGGGCAGCTCGTCCAGGGCGGTCACCACCTGATCCATGTCGTGGCCGTCGACCTCGCGTACAGCCCAGCCGAAGGCACTCCACTTGCTCGCCACCGGCTCCAGGGTCAGCATCTGGGAGACATGGCCGCTCTGCTGGACCTTGTTGTAGTCGAGGATCGCGGTGAGGTTCGAGACCTTCTGATGCGCCGCCGCCATCGCAGCTTCCCAGTTCGAGCCCTCTTGGAGCTCGCCGTCGCCGATCATCACGATGGTGCGGAATTTCTTTTTCTGCAGCCGCGCGCCAAGCGCCATGCCCAGCCCTATGGAAAGTCCATGGCCGAGCCCGCCGGTGCTCATCTCGACGCCGGCCATCTTGATATCCGGGTGCATGCCGAACAGCGACTCATAGGCATAGAACTGATCCAGCACCGCATCCTCAATGAAACCCGCCTGGGCCAGCACCGCGCCCAGCGCCGCGTTGGCATGCCCCTTGGAGAGAATGAAGCGATCCCGGTCCGGCCAGTCCGGCTCGGCGGGGCGCACCTTCAGATGATGGAAATACAGCGCCGCCAGAAACTCCGCCGCGGACAATGAGCCGCCCATATGCCCGGAGCCGGCGGCCTTGAGCGCCCGCCAGATATTGCGCCGGATCTTCAAAGCCTCATTGCGCAGGTTGTCGAGCGTGGCTTCGCGGTTGCTTTTCTTCGCCCTGGCCATCGGCATTCCTCTTCACGCGAAAATTTTTGCGCGCATAGTTTTTCAAAAGCCGGCCATGCTGACCAGCGCGATGTATCGCGAGGGTGTGATGGTTGGTGGAGTTACCGCCACTCCCGCTCCGAATCCCCGGCGCAGGCCGGGGCCGACGCCTGAAGCGCCGGCAAGCGAGACATGGCGGAGCACTTTCAGAGCTCCGGAATAGTGATTCGATATCCTTCACGCGGAACGGTCTCAGGCGTCGGCCCCGACCTGCGTCGGGGATACGTGAAAGAGAAGATGGCTGTCTAAGACGCTCTACACCCTCACATCCGCGACATCACATTGCGGGCCAGATCCTCGATCAGCCGGTAGGCCTGATTCAGCGGCGTCATGAAATTGATGGCATTGAGGCCCTGGCGTTCGAGTTCGCGCAGCTGCTCGACCATCTCCTCGGGCTGGCCGGCGATGGTGAAGGTCCTGATCATGTCGGGCGTGATGAACCGCGCCTCCTCGGGATCGAGGAAGCTGTAGTGGCTCTGATGCATCTTCAGATGCGCCCGCTCAGCGTCGCGCTTGGTATGAAAGTCCATGTACTCGTCCCAGAACGGCAGGACGTAGTCCGGCGGCGGATTGCCGGTCTCGCGCACCCAATCGACGAGATAATGGACGTTCGCCATGATCGCCGAGCCGCATTGCTGGATCACCGCCTCGTCGGTCAGCTTCTGACCCGGCTCCAGCATCAGGATATTGACCAGCGCGAAGGTCTCGAACCCGTCCTCGAGAGAGCGCCCTGACTTGGCCGCGCCCTGGCGCACATTGGCCATCGCCTGGGGAAAGGTGCCGCCGCGCGGAATGCCGGTGATCATCCCGTCGCCGATCTCGCCCGCCAGCGCCTGGGCCCGGGGCCCGAAGCCGCTGATATGGATCGGGATCGGGTGCTCGACATCGATATAGTTGAATTCCGGGTTCTGGAACTGGATCGGATGGGTGACGCCGTTGAGGGTGTACTCCACCTCCTCGCCCCGGATCATGGCGCGAACCACTTGGATATACTCCCGGAACGCCTTCAGCCCCATCGGCCGCTGACCCATCGCCCGCATCGCGGTATTGCCGGTGCCGATGCCGAGGAAGGTCCGTCCCGGCGCCAGCCGGTTGATGGTGGCGATCGCGTTCGCCGTCACCGGCGCCAGCCTCAGCCCCGCCACCGCGACCCCGGTGCCGAGCCGGATCGTCCGCGTCTGCCGCGCCGCCTGGGCCAGCACCGCGAACGGGTCCGAGCGGATCATCGGCGAGTCGGTGACCCAGCAATAGTCATATCCGAGATTCTCCGCATGGGCGATCAGACCGATCTCATCGGCCTTGGAGGAGGTGATTCCGAATTTCATGGGCGCGGGTCCGGGTCGGTGGCGCTTGCGTAAGAGTGGGGCAGAAGGCCAAGTGGAGCAAGGGGACCTGTTTTCAACAAGACCCTTCGAGACGCGGCCTTGCCGCTCCTCAGGGTGAGTGACGTACAACTTTGACCGACTCACCCTGAGGAGCCACGAAGTGGCGTCTCGAAGGGTCTTGTAACCTCATAGCAAACCAGTCTTAGCGACGAGTGCCCGGCACCCGCCGCCGTCCCTTCCCCGCATGAGTCGTGACAAACGTCTGAACCCCATGCTTGCGGCCGGTGCGGCGGCCCTCGCCTTTGTTGTTGCCGGTGCCGCGAGGCTGCCAGGCGGGGACGAGGTGCTTCTTGCCGGGGCCGATCAGGTCGGCGCGGCCCATGCGTTTGAGGGCCTCGCGCAGGACCGGCCAGTTTTCCGCGTCGTGATAGCGCAGGAAGGCCTTGTGCAGGCGGCGCTGCTTCAGGCCCTTGGCGGTCAGCACCACCTCGCCGCCGCCGCGGCGCACCGGGCGGAGCGGGTTGCGCTCGCTGTAGTACATGGCCGAGGCCAGCGCCATGGGCGAGGGTAGGAAGGTCTGGACCTGATCGGCGCGGAAGCCGTTCTTCTTCAGCCAGATCGCCAAATTCATCATGTCCTCGTCCGAGGTGCCGGGATGCGCGGCGATGAAATAGGGGATCAGATACTGCTTCTTGCCGGCCTGCTTGGTCGCCGCGTCGAACATCGCCTTGAAACGGTCATAGGCGCCGATGCCAGGCTTCATCATCTTGGCGAGCGGCGCGTCCTCGGTATGCTCCGGCGCGATCTTGAGGTACCCGCCCACATGGTGGGTGGCGAGTTCCTTGACGTATTCCGGGCTCTTGACCGCGAGATCGTAGCGCAGGCCCGAGGCGACCAGGATCTTCTTTACGCCTGTGATCTCGCGGGCCTTGCGATAGAGCTCGATCAGCGGCTTGTGGTCGGTATTGAGGTTCTTGCAGATATCCGGATAAACGCAGGAGGGCTTGCGGCAGACCGCCTCGATCGCCGGGTCCTTGCAGGCCATGCGGTACATATTCGCGGTCGGCCCGCCGAGATCCGAGATCACACCGGTGAAGCCCTCGACCTTGTCGCGGATATCCTCGATCTCTTTCAGGATCGACTCCTCGGACCGGCTCTGGATCACCCGGCCCTCATGCTCGGTGATCGAGCAGAAGGAACAGCCGCCGAAACAGCCGCGCATGATATTGACCGAAAAGCGGATCATCTCCCAGGCCGGGATCCGCGCCTTGCCGTAAGCCGGATGCGGCGCGCGCGCATAGGGCAGCGCGAACACCCCGTCCATCTCCGGCGTGGTCAGAGGCACCGGCGGCGCGGTCAGCCAGATATCGCGGGTGCCGTGACGCTGGACCAGAGCGCGCGCGTTGCCGGGGTTGCTCTCGATATGCAGCAGCCGCGAGGCGTGGGCATAGGTTTCGGGATCGTCGCGCACGGTCTCGAAGGACGGCAGGCGGATCACGGTCTTCGCATCCGTCCGGCGCGGCGAGGCCAGGGTGACGCTCTCGTCATCCAGGTCGCCGAGGTCAAGCTCGGTCCAGCCGTCCGGCACGCCGTCGGTAATGTAAGCGACGCCGCGGATATCATGCATCCGGGCCGGCGTCTCGCCTCTGGCGGCCCGGTGGGTGACTTCGACGATCGCCCGCTCTGCATTGCCGTAGAGCAGCAGATCCGCCTTGGCGTCCATCAGCACCGAGCGGCGGACCTTGTCGGACCAGTAGTCGTAATGCGCGATCCGGCGCAACGACGCCTCGATCCCACCGATGACGATGGGAACGTCGCCGAAGGCCTCGCGGCAGCGCTGGGAGTAGACGATTACCGCCCGGTCGGGCCGCTTGCCGCCCTCGTCATTCGGGGTATAGCTGTCATTGTGGCGCAGCCGCCGGTCGGCGGTGTAGCGGTTGACCATGGAATCCATGTTGCCGCCGGTGACCCCGAAATAGAGGTTCGGACGGCCCAGCGCCCTGAACGGCTCGGCCGAGGTCCAGTCCGGCTGGGCGATGATGCCCACGCGAAAGCCCTGGGCCTCCAGCACCCGCCCGATCACCGCCATGCCGAAGCTCGGGTGATCCACATAGGCATCCCCGGTCACCAGGATCACATCGCAGGAATCCCAGCCGAGCAGGTCCATTTCCTCGCGGCTCATCGGCAGGAACGGCGCCGGGCCGAGGCGATGGGCCCAATAGGGCCGATAGCTGAAGATGTCCTTGGCGCCAGGCGCGGTCATGGTCTGAATGGCGGTCATGGCGGGGGTGTAGCAGGTTTTACGGCCCGGCGGGAGGTCTGGCTTGGCTAAGGGTTTCTGAGGGTTCGCGAAGGGACCTGGATTAGACCCTTCGAGACACGACCTGATGGCCGCTCCTCAGGGTGAGTCTCGTTTGTAACTTTCACACTCACCCTGAGGAGCGCGGCACGCGCGTCTCGAAAGGTCCTGTCGAATCGGCGCGCGCCCTCACGATCCGCTCAACGCCTCGATAAACCGCCGCGCGTTCGCTCCGACCTCCGCCGCCGTCATGCCGGGCTTGTAGAGGGCGGAGCCGAGGCCGAAGCCGTTGGCGCCGGCTACCCGATACTCCGCCATCTTGTCCGGCGTGATCCCGCCCACCGGCAGCACCGGTACCGATTTCGGAAGCACCGCCCGCATCGCCTTCAGGACCGGGGGGCCGTTCGCCTCGGCAGGGAACAGCTTCAGGGCATCCGCCCCCGCCTCCAGCATCGCGAAGGCCTCGGTCGGGGTGGCGAAGCCCGGCACCGCGAGGAGGCCTCGGGACTTCGCCGCCCGCACCACATCGCCGCCGGCATGCGGCATGACGATCAGCCGGCCTTCCGCCTCGGCGATACCTTGGACCGAGGCCGGGTCGAGCACGGTTCCGGCGCCGACCAGCGCGTCGCCGCCGAAGCGCTTGGCCAGACGACGTATGCTTTCCAGCGGGTCCGGTGAATTGAGCGGAACCTCGATGATCCGGAAACCGGCCTCGAACAACGCCTCGCCAATCGCGACGGCCTCATCCGGTTCGACGCCGCGCAGGATCGCAACCAGCGGACAGGCCTCCAGCCAAGGAGCAAGGCTACTCATGACGTCTCTCCATCAATAAGTGTCTGCGCCAGCCGCCAGTGGCCCGCCGCCGCGACATCCGACGGCAATTTCCGGCACCCATGTCCAAGATACCCCAAGGCCTTGCCGTAGAGCTCGACCAACCGGCCCGCGCCGATCAGAGCGATTTCCTGCACCGAACCGTCACCCAGGGCGGCGTGACACTCATGGCCGATCATCAGTCCCGACAGATAGGCGCCGGCGTTCTTTTCGTTGAGGTCGCCGAACAGTCCCTTGGCACGCACGCCGAACAGGTGCGAGAGCAGCCCGCCCGGCGCGCGCGCGCGCTCCAGCCCGGCGAGGAAAGCGGCATCGTCCCACGCGCCGGCGTCGATCATCCGGCCGAGGATCGTGTGATCGCGGACAGCCTCAAACAGCTCGCCGGTCATATGGGTGGCGAAGTCTTTAACCCGGCCCGCCTCGACGCGCGCCCATTTCGAATGCGTGCCCGGCAGACAGACCAACGCCGGACCAGTACCGAGATCCGCCAGGGCGCCGAGAATCTGTACCTCTTCGCCGCGCATCACATCCGGCGTGCCGCCGGCATCGCAGCACGAGAGACCCGGCGCGATCGAGATCCGCCGGCCACGCGTCAATTCGAGCGGCAAAAGCGCCGAAGCAAGCGCGTTCACATCGGCTGGGCAGGCAAGATACGGCGCCTCGCGCCAGCCCTGGCGGCTGCCGATCATGCCGGAGAGGATCACCGGAACCTTGCCCACCGTATCCAGCCAGTCGCCGACGGTATTCTCCAACACGGCCTCGAACGCTCCGTCCTTGACCGCCATGATCCCGGAGGGTGACTCGCGCCGCTCCAACACCGCGCCACCCTCGCCCAACCGGTAGGCCCGCAGACTGCTGGTGCCCCAATCGCAGCCGATCGCGGCGGTGTCGGTCATCGGGTTTCCTTTCATGCCTTGGCGGTCAGGGATCGTTGAACTTTGATCAATCCACCCGCTCCCTCGTCGCCCCGCGCTCGACGCGGGGTCCAAGCCTGGAGCGGGATACCGTGACGGATGGCGGAACATAACTATAGGTCGAGGTTTAAACTACGGAATATCACCATCGACCCTTCGACAGGACCAGCCGCTTTAGGCATGGATCCCGAGTCGAGCGCGGGATGACGATGTTGAGTGGGAGACCTCTTCGAAAATTTTCCGAAACCGAATCGTACCGCGATTGATCGCCGGCGAGAACGCGGTACCCTCGACTTCTCGCGATATGAATTTGAGCTAAACGAGGAACAACCATGCCGGCGCGCAATCCCGGTTTCCACATCCGCCCTCTTCCCGACGCCAGTTTCGGCGGGATCGTTGGATTCCCGGACGGCGTGGATACCCACGCGGCGATTGCCGCCATCGAAGCGGCGCCGGAGGCGCTGCTCGATGCGTTCTACGCGGCGCACGGATTTCTGCTGATCAAGAACATGCACGCGATCAGCGCGGATCCCCGGCTTCTCGTCAGGCTGAGCCACCTGTTCGGTCCCGAGGTCGAGGATTACCGAGAGACGCTTTCCAAGCGCCACGATGTCCATACCGAGGTGCACGAGATCCTGCTGGTCTCGAACATCCCGCCGGCGGTGGCCCGGGTACCGGCGCGCCCCGAACCGGCGCTCACCGCCGATGGCAAGCTGCCCGTTCAATTCCCGCACCGCCGGGGCTGGCATACCGACCAAAGCTTTCGCCGCCCGCCGCCGGATATCTCGCTTTTCTATGCCGAGACGCCAGCGCCCCGGGGCCAGGGCCAGACCCTCTATGCCGACGGCATCGGCGCCTATGAAGCCCTCGGCGAGTCAATGAAGGAATGTATAGCCCCCCTGGTCGGCATTCACGTCGCGCCCGGCCGGGGCCGGGCGGAATACGCGGTGCGCGCCGGCGAGATACCGCAGGAGCTGAAGCCGCATGAACAGCCGCAACGCCAGCCGGTAGTCCGCGTGCACCCGGTGACCGGCAAACGCGCGCTCTATCTTTGCGAAGCCGGGCAGATGGATTGGATTGAAGGTCCCTTCGAGGGGATGGAGCGCGGCGTCGACGGCGACGGCGCCCGTCTGCTCTATGAATTGATGAGCCACTATACGGACCCGCGCTTCACCTATACGCATGAGTGGGACGCGGGCGATCTGGTGATCTACGACAACCGTTCAATGATCCATTCGGCGACCTGGTTCGACGCGGACAGGCACCAGCGGCGCATGTGGCGCACCACGGTCAGAGGCAACCCGGGCCCCCTCTATGATGGAGAAAGGCCGAGCTGGATTCCGGTTTGATTTCAGCCGATCAAGGCGCGGCCCGGTTCGGCGGGCTGTCGTCGATCCTTCAGCGCAAACCGTCTTCCCCCTTGGCGTCCCTGGCCTCCAGCCCGCCGACACGCGGCAGGGGACGGCCAGAATCAGTGACCGCGACGGCGACCACGATCTCGTTTGCGCGCGGCGCGTCATTGATCCAGACCTCCATCCCGTCGAAATGGCTGCGCACGTAGGCGGCGTCCTTGTGCCCGAGCGGGATATCCAGGGTCTGGCCCGGACCGCCGCGCTTTTTGGAAGACGGTACCAAGGCCGCGCCTTTCTCCACCGCCTGCCGCAGCGGCGCGCCAAGCTTGGGGTGCAGGATCGCGGCGCAATGCTCAAGCTCACCGTTCTCGCCCGCCATCGCCGCCTTGCCGTAGCTTTCCACCGCCGACGGCGCGATGCCCAGGGCCGCGACTGCCCGCTCTCCCAAAAGGCCTCCCAATTCGGCGCCGATCTCGACCAGCTCCGACAGATCCTCGACATAGCGTCCGGCGAATGGATTCTCGATCACCGCGATGGCGGCGGCGCGGCGCGTCGGCGGGCTGATCGCGCGGCCCATCTCGCGATGGATCTCGTCGGTTACGGTCATCAGCTTTCGAATCACGGCCTTGCTCATCACACGGTCTCCAGTCGGGCTTCGGTTTTCCCTGCATCGAGGATGATGGTCGAGCCCAGGGTACGCGATGCATCACCGAGGGCAAGAAAAGCGGCGGCGATCAACCCGGATGCCTGCAATTCGGCGGCATGGCGATAGCCGGCCTCCAGAGCCGCGTCGATCGCACCCGGCTCCAAATCGCTGACTGCGACCGTGACCGGACGCGCGCCGAGATCGCTGTCGGGCCGCAGGTCGCAGGCGGGAACCCGCTCGATCTTCGGCGATCCCGCAAGATCGACGGCGTTGGCAATCATCGTCGCCGCCGCGTCGGCCGCCGCCGCGGTTCCCGCCAGCACCGTGACCGCATCGGCAATGCCGAGGCTGTGGCTGCGGCCATGGCGCCCGCTGGTGGCGATGCCACGCACTGGTTGATCA
This sequence comes from Alphaproteobacteria bacterium, assembly GCA_038116915.1. Taxonomy (GTDB): domain Bacteria; phylum Pseudomonadota; class Alphaproteobacteria; order Thalassobaculales; family Thalassobaculaceae; genus JADHLJ01. Next base: position 19,643 of record JAYOEU010000011.1, on the reverse strand, counting down.
GCGGTCACTGTCGCGCGTCCGGCGATGCGGCCCTCAACCGGATGAGTCACCAGCGCCGTGACATAGCGCTCGCCCTTGCCGAGATGAAACGCGATATCGCCGCCGTTATTCACAAACGCGCGGGACAACGAGCGACCCGCCACGAGGCTCTCGAGGATCTCATCCGCGACCGACCCCGCGACGGCCGCCATCGGGGTGATGAAATTCTTCATATGGGGCAGCACGGCCCCTCGCATGCGTCTGGCGACCGATCCCCGGACATCGGCACCCTGTCCGGCAGCCAGCCGCAGTTCCGCCAGTTCGTCCACCAACTCCGTCAGGATCGTTTGGAACCGGCCGCGCGCCTGACGGTAGGCGGCCAGCACCTCCTCGCGCGTGCCGTCGGCCTCGATGACAAGGTCGATCGGACCATGCTGAAGGTGCAGCCTGCGGCCGTTCGAGATGAGCGCCGCCTGGGGACCGTTGTCCCGAAAGGCGGAGGTCGCCGCGCTCATTCCGCGCGGCCCTTGGGTGTCCAGGCATAGAGGCGCGGATCGGCGGGCCAGGGATTTTCGCGCCGATGACCGACCTCGGTACGCCCGACAAGAATATGGTCGTTTTGCCGTCCGAGCCCGCCTTTCAAGGCCTCGGCGATCGGCATGACATGATCCATGTGCCCACCCAGCGCCTGATAATCCTCGCGGCGCATCGTAAACTCGATCGGCGCCACCAGGGCCGGAGTCGGTACGTATCCGAAGGCTTTTTCCGGCATCCGGGTCACATCCGCCATCACGGTGATCCCGCCCCCCGGCCAGACATAGCAAGGCGCGCCGCCCACGGTGATCACCGTCAGCATGTTTTTCACCGAGCGGGTGAGCCGCACCGGATTCTCGGTCACGCCGGAGCGCAAGGACCCGCCGGCGCCGCCCATGAACAGGACCGAGCACAGCGCCGGCTCGCAATTCTCGGTGATCCGCTCGACCGAGCCGCGCAGTGCTTCCGGCAAGTCGCGCTGCACCGGGTTCAATTCCTCGTCGAGTTCGTAATACGCGGATTGCTCTCCTGTGGTGGAGACCATCAGCATCGACTGGCCGGGGCGCGCGATCTTGGGATTGAAGGGCTCCAGGATGCGCAGCGGGTCCTGCAGGTCGGTACCGCCCCAGCCGGTCCCGGGCTCGGCTACCTGAAAATAACGGCCGGGCGTGGATTTGCGGCCGCTGACCCGGATGCCGGTCTCGGGCCAGCCGATGACCTTGCCAGCCTGATGTTCCGAGACCACGCCGGTGATGTGGTCGTCGACCACCACCACCTCGTCCACCAGACCGCGCCATTGCGAGGCGAACATGCCGATGGTCGCCGATCCGCATCCCACCCGCATGCGGTTCTCGAGAACACCGTTGATGATCGGCGGTCTGCCCGCCTGGACGATGACCGAACAGCCGTCGTCGATGGTCAGTTCCACCGCTTCACGGTTGCACAGCGCCAGCATCGCCGCGCAGGTGACCCGGCCCTCCTTCTTGCCGCCGCCGGTCAGATGGTGCACACCGCCGATCGACAGCATCTGCGAGCCGTATTCGCCCGTCGTCACGTGACCGATCGGCTCTCCCTCGGCCCGCACCAGGCTGCGTTCCGGACCGATATGGCGGTCAGTGTCGATCTTCACCTTGACGCCGCAATAGCTGAATATCCCTTCCGTGACGACGGTGATCATGTCGACACCCGCAACCTCGCTGGAGACGATGAAGGGCGCGGGTTTGTAGTCGGGATAAGTGGTGCCGGCGCCGATCGCGGTGATGAACCGCTCGCCGTCGGCAAGCACATCGCCCTGCCAAGGATCGGCATCTCCGTCACCCTCAAGGAACGGTATGACCTTGCCGCCATCCTCGATCCGGTTCTCAAGGATGGTCAAGGGATCAAGGCGTATCAGCGCCCCACCCTGATTCGCATAGCGGTCGCAGGCGCCGGATTTTCCTTCGGCGATGTAGCACATGACCGGACAGGCATCGCAGCGGATCTTCTCCTGGGCCGCCTGGCGCCGGCCGGCATCGGCGGAACGTGTGTCAGTCATGGTCCACGCCTCCCTTGGTCCTCTGCTTCCCGGATCGCCGCGCGGACCCGTGCCGGTGTCGCCGGCGTCTGGCGGATCCGCACGCCGCTGGCATCCTTGATCGCGTTCAGGATCGCCGGCGCGGTCGGGATCAGCACGTGTTCCCCCAAGCCCTTGGCGCCGCGCGGACCCTGTGGATCCGGCACCTCGACGATATGGCATTCGATATCGGGCACATCGCCGACGGTCGGGATCAAATAGTCGTGCAGGTTCTCGGTGCGTCCCGGAACATACTCCTCCATCAGGGCGAGACCGATACCCTGCGCGACTCCGCCTTGAATCTGACCCTCGACCAGCAGCGGATTGATCGCCCGGCCTACATCATGGGCGGCGATGATGCGCTCCAGTTTCACCGTGCCGAGCAGCATGTCGACCGATCCGACGGCGATTTGGGCGCCATAGCCGTAGACCGAATAGGGGTCGCCCTGGCCGGTCGGACCGAGCGGCGTTGTCGGCGGATCGTAGGTCTCCTCGGTCTCCAGAACGTAACCCCGGGCGTTCACGTCCAATCCCGATAGGTCGAGGGACCTGGCAACCCCGTTCTCCCGCACCGCCAATCCGGGGGTTCCGACCACGATCTCCGCCGCATCGCCCGCGTTGGCGCGCAACAGGATCTCGCGCCGCAACGCCTCGCCCGCACGCAGGACCGCTGTTCCGGACACCACCGTCTGCCGTGAGGCCGACGTCTTGCCTGCGTCTTGCGTGGCGTCGGTATCGGCACCGATAAAATCAATGTCCCGGACCCGCACACCGATCGCGTCCGCCGCAATCTGGGCGATCACCGTATTGGACCCCTGGCCAATATCGACGGCGCCCTGGTGCAGCACGATCCGCCCGTTTCGCGTAAGACCGATCCGCATCGTCGAGGGATTGGCGATCGAGGTATTGCCGCAGCCATACCAGCAGGTCCCGATGCCGACGCCGCGCCGAACCGTTCCTCCGGCGGTCTCGTTGAAATTCCGTGCCGCCTTCGTCTCACGCGCCCAGGCCGGGCGCAACGCTTCGAGGCAGGCCCTGATGCCAACGCCCTCGGTAAAAATCTGGCCGGTCACCGTGGCTTGGTTGTTGTCGAGGGCATTGAGAAGCCGGAACTCCAACTGGTCCATGCCGATTTTTTCGGCGAGATCATGATAGAGGCTTTCCTGGGTGATCGCCGATTGCGGCACGCCGAACCCGCGAAACGCGCCGGCGATCGGCCCGTTGGTGTGCACGGCCTTGCTTCGCGCGCGGTAATTGGGCGTGAAATACGGTCCGCTCGCGTGGACCGGCACCCGATTGGCGACGGTCGGCCCCCAGCTCGCGTAGGCGCCCGTGTTGAAGGTTCCCTCGAAATCCATTGCAGTGATCCTGCCGGTCGGGTCGCAGGCGATCCGCGCGGTGATGTCCGATGGATGGCGTTTGGTCGAGCTGCGCATCGATTCGGATCGGTCGAAGATCATGGCGGCGGGCCGGTCAAGATGCCAGGCCGCCAGCGCGATGAAAGGCTCCAGGGTCAGATCGATCTTTGAGCCGAAGCCGCCGCCGCAAGCCGTTGGAACAATCCGCACCGCCTCCGGGCGGATTCCGAGAATCGGCGCCAAAGCCTCGCGGTCGAGATGCGGGGCCTGGGTCGAGGCATGAATCTCGATCCGATCGCCACGGCGCACAGCATATCCCGCCTCCGGCTCGATATAGGCATGCTCGACGAACGGGGTCGAGAACCGGCCTTCGATCACATGCGCGGCTTGCTCGAAACCCTCGGTGATATTCCCGCGCTCGACGTAGCCGTCAACCAGGATATTGCCGGAGCGACCGTCATGCAGGCATCGCGCCGATGCATCCCGGGCCTCACTCGGTGTGATGACCGGGGGGAGCGGCCGCCAAGTCACCGGAAAGGCGGATGCATCGACTGCCCGCACCGCCGCCGGAGCGCCGGCGATGATCGCGATGGCTTCGCCCGAAAACCGAACCTCGGACTCCGCAAGGACCGGCTGATCCGCGAATTGCGGGATCGCACCGTGCAGGTTCCGTCCCGGAATGTCGCGGGCGGTCAGAACAAGGTCGAGCCCGGGATGGGAGCGCCGGAACGCATCGGTATCGCCAAGAGTAAAACGCGCCGCGGCATGCGGGCTGCGGATGACCCGGACTAGAGCCGCCCCCTCGGGGATCGCGTCGGCGCCGAATACCTCGCTGCCATTGAGCTTGGGAGCTCCATCGAGGCGTTCGATTACCTGGCCAACGGCCTCACCGACGCCAATATCCGTCTCCGGCATGGCGTGGGCCATGGCGTTCTCGCCCGCATCAAGCACCGCATCGACGATCTTGCGATAGCCCGTGCAGCGGCACAGCACCCCGCCGAGTGCATCCTCGACCTCGCGCCGGGACGGGCTCGGGTTATTGCCAAGCAGGGCGGCGGCGCTGACCAGCATGCCGGGCGTGCAGATCCCGCATTGGGCCGCACCGTGGCGGGCAAAGGCAAGGGCGAGCCGCTTGCCGATCGGGGTCTCGCGGATCCCTTCGATGGTGACGATCTCGGCGCCCGGCACCTGGCCAACGGCGATCAGGCAGGCGCAACTGACTTCACCATCGATGAGGACCGAACAAGCGCCGCAGTCGCCCGCGTCACAGCCGACCTTGGTGCCTTTCAATCCGGCGTCCTCGCGCAAAAACGTGCTAAGCCGGGCGGCGGGGTTCGCCACCGTGCCGACGGGCGCGCCGTTGATCTTGGCCGCGTTTTTCATGGGCTCGGCCCGGCGCCGAGGCACCCCGTCAAGGCGCGCCGCGTCAATTCCGCCGCCGCTTCCATCCGATAGGCCGCCGAGGCGCGCACATCATCGATCGGCGCGAGGCCGGCCAGATCAGCCTCCCCGATTTCCGCAAAGGTCTCGGCGCGCGCGGGCCAGCCGATCAATCTGTGCTCCAAGTCGGCCAGCCGTTGCGCGACCGGCGAACAGGCGCCGACGCAAATCGCCGCCGCGTCGATCATCCCATCGGCATTGATTTCAAGGCGCGCGGCCACCATCGCGATGGAGATCACCAGATAGGTCCTGGAGCCGAGCTTGATGAAGTGTGAGCGCCCGCCGGCGGCGGCCTTCGGGATAATGATCGCCGTAACCATTTCGCCCGGCTCTAGCACCGTCGACCGGTTGCCGAGAATGAAGTCGGTCAGCGGTATGCGGCGCTCGCGGACGTGCGAACGAAGGACCAATTGCGTCTCGAGGACCAGCAGCGGCGGCACGCCATCGGCGGCGGGCGAGGCGTTGCAGAGATTGCCGGCGACCGTACCCCGGTTCTGGATCTGGACCGAGCCGACCTCCCGCGCCGCTTGTTTCAATGCCTCGAAGGCGGGCGGCAGTTGCGCCGCGACGACATCGCTCCAGGTGGTCAGTGCGCCGATATGCCAGTGATCCGATGCTTCGCGGATGCCGCGCAATTCGGCCAGAGCGGAAATATCCAAAACCGCTCCCGACGGCGGACGATCGCGCAAGCCCGGAAAATAGTCCGTGCCCCCGGACAACACGGTCCAATCACCCGTGGAAAGCTGCGTCAGCGCCTCGTCCAACGTTCCCGGACGCACGAAGGTCGCCCCGCCGTCCGAAAGGCGCGTTCCGTCCATGAAGGCTCCCAATCCACCCGGCGCGCGGGTCCATTGACCAACTGAATTTCATTCGTATACAAATGAAATATCGGTGTCAATCGGGCGTCACTTCGGTGTCGATCGAGCGTCGTCGGGGCACCGAAAGGCTTGACCGTCGCGGACAAGTTGGTTTGCATTCCATTGGCCGGATGGCACGGGGAACGCCGGAGGACGCCATGACTTTCGTTCGCAATTGCTGGTATGTGGCGGGTTGGTCAAGAGACATACCGAGAGACCTCTCGACCCTGCGGATCATGAACGAGGATATCGTCACCTTCCGCACCGCCGCCGGTGAGTTGGTGGCGCTGGAGGACCAGTGTCCGCACAAACGTCTTCCACTGTCGATGGGCCGCCTCAAGGGTGACGCGGTCGAGTGCGGCTATCATGGCATGACCTTCGGCGCGGGCGGCCGCTGTGTCCGCATCCCCGGTCAGGATAATCTGCCGGACTCGGCGCGGGTTCGCGCCTATCCAATGCATGAGGCGAACGGTGTCGCCTGGATCTGGATGGGCGATCCGGCGCTGGCCGACCCCGCCGATGTCTTCAGCCTGCCCCAGTGGAACGAGACGGGCTGGGCCCCGCATCTCGGCGAGGGTCTCAGGATCGGCGCGAACTATCTGCATCTGGCGGACAATCTCTGCGATCCGGCCCATGTCGCCTATGTCCATCCCACGACCCTCGGCAATCCCGAGAGCGAGGATGTGCCCGTCGATGTTCAGCGCGAAGGCCGCACAGTGGTTACCTCGCGCTGGATCCGCAACGCCCCGCCCATCGGATTTTTCAAGGCACTCGGTCTCTTCAAGGGCAATGTCGACCGCTGGCATTACTATCACTATCACGCGCCCAACATCGCGGTGATCGACTTCGGCAGCATCGAGACCGAGCGCAACGCCGCCGAGGAGGACCGCCACCTGGGCGCGCGGCTGTTCGCGATCCATTGCCTGACCCCGGTGAGCGAGACCGAGACCATCGACTACTGGATGCATGTCCGCAATGTCGGTGTCGATGACCCGGAAATGGGCGATCGGATGAACGCACAGTTCCGGGTCGCTTTCGATGAGGACAAGGTGATCCTGGAAGCGATCCAGCGCCGCGAAGAAACGCCCATGAACCGGCGGCCGGTGCGCCTCGCGATCGACAAAGGCCCGAATTTCCTGCGCAAGATCATCAGCGACATGGCCGCTTTGGAACACCCGGGGCAAGCCGCCGCCGAATAGGACGGATTGCGGCGTTGTCTCAAGCCACCTTGAAAGCGACCTCCAGGGTGAGAGGCACATGGTCGCTGAGCCCTGACGCAACCCAGTCGTCGAATCCACCGACGTCCAGTCGGAACGGTCCGCACGTCCACTCGCGCCGCATGAAGATATAGTCGATGTGGTAGGATGGGCCGTCCCAGGTCCGGTCACGCCAATAGATGGTCGGGTCGGTCTCCTCCCCCGCGCCGATGTCGCGCGCCTCGTGATACGCGCTGATCAAGCCGAGACGGGACAATGCGGCGATCTCGTTGGCGTGGTTCATCCGCCAACCCGGCTTATCCCAGTAGACATGGTTGTTGAAGTCGCCGGCGACCACCGCCGGGCCGTCGGAAAGGAACCGCCGATAGCGCTTGAGAGCGTCCTGGAGATAACCGGGATTGGCCTTCTGCCGGTTCCCTTCGTTGGCGTTCTGAGCCCAGACTCCAAGCAACCGCAGGGGGACCGTCAGACCCGGCACTCCGTGAACACTCACCGGCGCCATCCAATGCAGGCGGGAATCATAGCGATGCCGGCTCATTTCGACGCGCACGCCGCCGAACCCGGCGATCAGGAGGCCCTTGTTCGGATTGTTTCCGATCCAGACAAGCGTTGCATCAGCAATGGCCGACTCGCGGCTGATCAGCCGTTCCGGCTCAGCCGCTTCCGAAATCACGGCGATATCCGGCCGCAAACTCGTCAGAGCATGCCATTTGCGGTGCAGCGCCATGGCACAGTTCCAGGCGACAAGGCGCATCGGCCGGCGCTCTAGGCGGCCACTTTCTCGATGATCAGGTAGCAATGGACATAGTCCATGGCGTGACCCTCGGGCGCCTCGCGAACCAGCGTCTCGTAATTATCGTAGAACCGGTCGAGGATCGCCTGGCGCTCCTCCGCGGGCCGGGAAGCCGACAGGCCGCTGGCAAAGGTCGCCTCACTCCAGGACCTGAGAGTCGGGATATACTCGTGCGCGAACCGGGCGGCGTCGCCATGCGTCTTGAAATCCACCGCGAAGGGGCAGTCGACTACCCGAGTCTTCACGTGCTCCACCCTTAGTCCTGCGCGATGGACTGGGTTCGATTCGTCACGCAGCGGCGCGGTGAATTGCTCCACGGTCCGGTAGCTTTGCGGGAAGTTGGTGTTGACGAACTCTTCCGCCGTGATGACCCCTTGATCGCGCAATTCCGCCCATAGCCGGCTGAATGTATCGAACATGTCAATGCCGCCGGTGGAACCGAGGTAGCGGCCTTCCTCGTCGATGCCGAAATTGAACAACGCCAGCCGTCCTCCCGGCGCCAGATCCCGCGCACGGTTCAGCAGCATCCGCTCCCAATCCAGCCGGCCCTGCTCGACATAGGCCTCGCGCTCGGCACCTTCGGCGCCGACCATGTGAACATGGTTGGTGATCACCCCGGGCTTTTCGCTGATGTAGTGCGACGCGGTCGCCGAGAAGCCGAGATTGAGCGTGCCGGGCGGAAAGATCGGCCGGTGGAACGAGGTCGCCGAGGCGAAAACGTACAGGTCCTCGATATCTTCAATGTAGGTCTCTATATCGGTCTGGCCGTGAACATTCTGAAACACCTGGCTGAAATCGTTCCTCGGCAGATCGGTGTAAACCATCTGTATCGGACGGGATGGCGCACGCCGGCGCACCTCCTTCAGCACGGTGCCGACCATGGTGATCGAGGTGCCGCCATCGGCGCAGCCCATATCGGACATGGTGAAGGGCGTTCCGTCATCGGCGGGATCCATGCGCGCGACCGCGTCCAGGATCAGATGCGTGGCGCGGTCGATGGTGTGCTTGGCCCCGATGGTGGCCTTGGAATAATAGCCGCCGCCTTTCATCGACATGAATCCGGCGGTGGAGGCGGGCGTCTTCATGAATGCTCCTCAAAATCAGCGCCGGGCTCACATCGCGGTCTGGGGGGTTCGCTCACGATTCTGATGCGCCCAGGGTCCGGCATAACCCTTGGACCAGTCCGGCGGCACTTCACAGGGCCTCGGATCGTGGCAGGAGACCCGGGCAGGCTTCCCGCGCACAACCGCGCCGGCGCGCGGACTGCGGATCGCATTTGCCCTATAGGGAAATGAGTCTGCCGAGGAATAGACGTTGAGCAGAAACGGCCGCGAGCGATCCGACTGGTTCGGAGCGGAGCCATGAATGGTCCGGCAATTCAGCATCACCAGCGAGCCCGCGGGCCCGACCAGTGTGTTGGCCTTGTTCAAATCGATCTCGTCCTCGGGAATGCTCAAGACCCAGTTCCGGTTCTCGTCATACATGCTGTACAGCGGTCCGTCATGGCTGCCGCGGATGGTGATCAGCGGTCCCTGCTCGACCGCGCAGTCCTCAAGATAGAGCCCGACGGTCACCGGGCTGTAATCGGTATGCGGCCAGGCCTGGATATCCTGATGCCAGTCGAACTTCATCCCGCCATGAGCCCATTTGAAATTCAGCTTCGAGTGATGATACTTCACGTCCGGTCCGACCAGGTCGGCGGCCGCCTCGACACAGGGCGAAGAGCGGGCGAACTCCCAGAAATCGGGGTGATGATCAACGGGGCTGGAAAGCCGTTTCAGGCGTGGCGCATCCGCGCGATGGCCACTCTCCAAAATGTAGGTACCATCGGATTGAGCTATTTCGCGGCTGCGTTCGACAATTTCGGCGGCTGCGGCGCGCAGGCGTTTCAACCAGTTCTCCGGCACCGCGCCTTCAACCAGCACCGCACCTTCCTCGAAATACTGCTCGCGCTGGACTTCGGTCAGGACCGAGGCAGGATGCCTCAGAATGTCGTGCTTCAACATGTCCGCTCCTCCTGTTCCGGGGTCAGGACCGCTTGGTGAATTCGACAACGATGCCCGGCAGCACGGATGTCAATTGGATCGCGTCCGCCGTTTCCCGGATCTCCACGTTCGCGGCCGTGAAAATCGCGCGAGCCGCGCCGAGATCCGCGACCGCGATCCGGAACCCGGCAAAATGCGCCGTTTCCTTCGGGCCCGGTGTTTCACGCCCGAAACGACCTCGAAATGCCGCTGGTGACAGCATGGAGATCGCACCCAGGTCGGTTTTAACGGTCACGCCATCTCCCGTCGTCTTCACCGGGCCAGCGCCATGGGTTCCCTTGAAGAACCCGGCATGGCTCGCCGGATCGGGGGCCACCATGATCGCCTCGGCGGCATGCTGGGCGCCATTGGCGTGACGCTGATAGTCCGGCTTCCAGAAATGTTCGGGCGCGTGCTGCTGACAGGTGAAAAAAGTGGTCTCCGGCATCGCCGGGTCGGTGACGAAGGCGAGCGAGAAGGCGACAGTCACCTCGCTTCCGTCCGGAAGCCTGGCCTTGCGCGAGAAATCCACATTTTCGTATGCGTTGAGACCGGCCGCCAGAAAGTCCTGGCGGTCGGCCCGGGCGTCGGCGCTCTGGAACACCAGGGACGACATGCCTTCACGGCGCTTCAGAAAGTCGGCGTTCGCGCGCGCAAAACTGAACCTGCCCGGCGCATGGTCCGGAATGATCGCGGCATCGGCGACCCCCACGACTTCCAGGAAATTCCCTTGCATCTGAACCAGGAAATTTTCCGTGCCGAAGGGATGCAGCGCACGCGGCGTGGTGGTGAAGCCAAGCCGCTCGTAGTCAGCCCGGGCGGCCTCCAGATCCTTCACCACCATGACCAGATGGTCGAGTCCACGCGCCATTATTCGGGCTTCCGATCAAATTTCAGATCCTGTTTCACCGGTTCGCCGCGCCGCCGTCGACATTGATGGTAATGCCGGTCAGCCACGCCGCCCGATCGGAACACAGATACACCGTGACATCCGCCACTTCCTCGACCGTCGCGGGCCGGTTCAGCGGCATGCCCGCGAAATAGTCCTGCCAGCGGTTCTCGTCGCCCTTCTCGGTGCGCGCCTTGGTCTTGAGCAGCGTCGTGATGCGCTCTGTCTGTACCGCACCCGGGCAGATGCCGAGCACCCGCATCCCGTCTTCCAGCGCATAGGCTCCCATCGCGTTGGTGAAGCCGATGATCGAGGCATTGCCGGCGGAACCCGCCACGTATTTCGGATCGACCCGTACGCCGGCAAGCCCGATGACATTCAGGATCACGCCGCCGCCATGTTCCTTGATAATCGGATAGAACCGCCGCGTCATGTTGATATAGCCAAAGACCTTGAGATCCCACGCCGCCCGCCAAGTCTTTTCGTCCACCGTCTGAATGTCGCCTCCCGGGATCGCGCCGGCATTGTTCACCAGAATATCGATGTCCGCGCACCGTTCGGCCAGGGTGTCCACATTCGCGGAATCCGAAAGATCAAGCGGGTGAACCGTCACCTCTACATCATGCTTGGCGCGGATCGCCTCCCGCGCCTTGTCCAGATCCGCCTTGGTCCGGGAGGTCAGATGAAGATTGCACCCCTCGGCCGCGAAGCCGTGCGCGCAGGCGAGACCGATACCTTTGGACGCGCCGGTAATAAGGACCGACTTGCCGGCGAGATGAAGATCCATGATGCCAACTCCCCCGTGATGGCTGAATTGCTGATTGGCAGGATCTTGAGGCTGCGGATGCGCATTTGGCAAGCCGCGCGAGCCGCATCAGCACATAGAGGGGAACAACGCGGCACCCTATCAAAAGCGGCCACCGGATCGGTTTCGCTTCATGCCCGGGAAAAGCTTGGATACACTGGATGGCAAGTCCCGGACCGCCATCCGGGTCGGAATTTGTCGTCACCCAAGAGGATTGGCACCTGTGAGCTCAGGTTCGGCTGAAACCCAAATCCCTGAAAATCCAAAGGGAATTGGCACGATCGTGATGCTATTCGCGATCTGGATCTTGGTCGCCATCCTGGCCTCGGCCTCGCTCGGATACGTCACCGTCACTCACCTGAATGACTTGGATCAAAGATCTCAGCGTCATCTGGCGGCCACGGCGCTGCAGTTGGAGCAGGAGCGGATCGCCACGCTCGCGTCCGAATACGCGTGGTGGGACGAAGCGATCGAACGACTTTTTCCCGCGGCGGACCCGTCTTGGATTGAGGCGAATATCGGCGGCCACGTGCAATCCAATCGCGCCGTCGACCTGACCGTGGTGGTGAGCCGAAGCGGCGCAATCCATGTCGGATACCGCGACGGAAAATTTGCCGATATAAACCCCGATTTCCTTCGGGATCCGGACATCCAAACCCTGATTCTCGAAGCACGGCGGTCGCCGATGGAGCCGGTCAGGGCGGCACGGGGCTTTGCGCTGTTCGACGGCAAGCCGTACGTATTCGGCGTGAGCGCCTTTTCGCCGGAAAAGCCTCCCGAGGGAACACCGCCCGACCTCGAGAGGGCGGTGCTTATCTATGGGCGCGAAATAGACGGGGATTTCTTGCGTATTCAGGCCAAGAATTTCGCGCTCCAAGATTTGCGCCCGACCACCGCGTCGGAACCCAATCTCCAGCCGATCCTGTCTCCGAATGGCACGCCCATCGCCGGCCTGATCTGGGAGGTACATGCATCGGGCTCGGACCTCATCAGGCGTCTGATTGTGCCCGCGATCGTCGTGCTGTTGGTCCTCGGCGGACTCGGATGGTATTTCATGTACAGCGTCCGGGATATGAGCCGGGCACTGGCCCACGCGGCGGAAATAACCTCGCTTCGAAACGAGCAACTTCGCCAAAGCGAAAGCGCCGCCGTTCGGTCCCAGACGCTGGCGGAACAAGCCAGCCAAGAGAAGGATCAGGCGCTTGTGGAGCTGCGTCAGCGCAACGAGGAACTGCTACGCGCGCGCCACGAAGCCATGCAGGCCAGCCAGGCGAAGACCATGTTCCTGGCCTCCATGAGCCATGAACTTCGAACCCCCTTGAACGCGATCATCGGATTTTCGGAAATTCTGCGGGATCAGCGTTTCGGGGCCCTCGGATCGGACCGCTATGTCGACTACGCGGACACGATCCGGACCAGCGGCACGCATCTGCTCGCGCTGATCAACGACGTCCTTGATATCTCCAAGATCGAAGCCGGCAAGATGACCATTGAACCGGAACAGATCACACTGAAAGATCTGATCGCGGGTACCTTGCGTCTCTTTCAGGAACAGGCACATGTCGGCTAGGTGGCGTTGTCGCATGAGATTGAGCCGCCCGACATCGCCATGCACGCCGATCCGCGGGCCCTGCGGCAAATTTTGGTCAATCTGCTCTCGAACGCGCTGAAATTCACGCGGTCCGGTGATGAAGTCACTGTGACCGCCAAGCATCATGGCGCGGCAGCCGGAGAAGCCGGCGGAGATCGGGTAAGGATCGTGGTCGCGGACAGCGGCATCGGCATCCCGGAAGAATTTCAGAAATCCGTGTTCCTGCCCTTCAACAGAGGCCCGGAGAGCGCCGACAAGGAAGGCGGGACCGGTCTCGGTCTGTCACTGGTGAAGTCGCTGACCGAACTGCACGGCGGCACCGTAACTCTGCAAAGCATCGAGGGGGCCGGCACGACGGTTACCATCGATCTGCCAGCAACGCCGCCCAATATCGGCGCCTCCGCCGACTAAACCCATTAGTATCCGTGGGCTGTCAGTTCCCGGGCTTCCAATCCGGCTCCGGGCGTCGCAAACTTGTTCCCGACACGGAAACCGGGGGAAGCCATGAGTAAACGGACATGGGATCCGATCGAGTTCGAACTGCTGCGCAACGCCGTGGTCTCGATCGCCGATGAGATGGCGCTGACCATCATGCGCACCACCTATTCCGGCGTTCTGCGGGACAACATGGATTTTTCCACCGCTTTCTGTGACGCGGACGGAAAGCTGGTCGCCCAGGGCTTAACGCTGCCGGGGCATCTGGGCTCTTTGCCGACCGCCCTGGGCGCGGTGGTCGAGCGGTTCGGCGCCGTGATGAAGCCCGAGGACATGTTCTGCCTGAACGACCCGTTCAACGGCGGCATGCATCTGCCTGACATTTTCATCTTCAAGCCGATTTTCCACTCGGGAAAGCGCATCGCGTTCGCGGCGACGATCTGTCACCACACCGATGTCGGCGGTCGGGTCGCCGGCTCGAACGCCTCGGATTCAACGGAAATATACCAGGAAGGTCTGCGCATCCCGCCGATGTACATGTATGAGCAAGGCAAGCGGAACGAGACCCTGTTCAGCCTCATCGAGGCCAATGTCCGCGTCCCGGTGAAGGTGTTCGGCGATATTCGCGCTCAGCTCGCGGCCTGCAACATCGCCGAACGCCAGTTTCTGGAACTGGTCGCCGAGCACGGCGTCGATACGATGACGAATTTCCTGGTCGATTTCGTCGACTACACCGAGCGGGTGACCAAGGCGGCGCTGCTCGATCTCCCGGACGGCGAATGGAGCTTCGAGGACTGGATCGACGACGACGGAGTCGATGTCGGCAAGCCTATCCGTCTGTTCGTGACCTTCAAGAAAAAAGGCGACTGCATGTTCGCCGACTGGACGGGCACTTCGGATCAGGTCAAGGGCGCTATCAACAACACGCTGTCCTTCACCAAGGCGGCCACCTATTGCGGCGTCAAGTCGATCCTGCCGAACGACGTGCCGGCGAACGAGGGCTTTTTCCGCTGCATCGAGGTAACCGCGCCCCGCGGCACCATCGCCAACGGCGTGCTGCCGGCAGCCTGCGCGGCGCGGGGGCTGACCGGATTCCGGATGGTCGACTGCGTGCTCGGTGCCCTTGCCATGATGCTGCCGGACAAGGTGATGGCGGCCTCGGACGGCGGCAATACCGGCGTGTCAATCGGCGGCTACGACGACAAGCGCAACCCGTTCATTTACGTCGATTTTGCCTGCGGCACCTGGGGCGCGCGGCCTTGGGCGGATGGGCTTTCCGGCAATTCGAACCTGTTCGCCAACATGGCTTCGCAATCGATCGAGGTCTGCGAGGCGGAGAACCCGGTCGAGATCCTGTCATATGAGTTCGTGCCTGACCGCGCCGGCGCCGGCAAGTTCCGCGGCGGCGCGCCGTATCGCCGGGACTACCGGCTGCTGGAAAAGGAAGCGGTGCTTCAGGTGCGCTCCGACCGCAATGTCTTTCGCCCCTATGGCCTCTATGGCGGCAATCCCGGAGCGCCTTCGCGCAACACCATGAATCCAGGCACCGAGAACCGTTCCCTCGAGTCCAAACTGACCATGACCATGTTCGCCGGCGAGGTGTTCCGCCACGAGCTTGCGGGCGGCGGCGGCTGGGGCGATCCGCTTGAACGGGAACCCGGGATGGTCCTGCGCGATGTGCGCAACGAGCTGGTCAGCCCTGAGCGCGCCTTCGAAGACTACGGTGTCGTTGTCGACACTGACTCCTGGACCGTCGATCTGGCGGGCACCGAACGCCGGCGGGCGGAAATCCGCGCCGCCCGTGTCGGCGCCGCGCCCGCCGTGCTCTGGGAAGACTGGCCGCGCGCCAATCAGGCCGCCCAATAATCGAGCGATGGGAATCCGGATATGAGCACGTTTCGCGTCGGCGTCGATATCGGCGGCACCTTCACCGACATTGTCTTCCTGAACGCCGAGGGCCGGCTTTTCACCAAGAAAGTTCCCTCCAGTGTCGACAACTATGCCCGCGCCATCGTCGAGGGCGTCGCCGAGGTGTTCGCCGATGCCGGTATTGGCCCGGACGCGATCCATGAAATCCGTCACGGCACCACGGTTGCCTCGAATGCGATCCTGGAACTCAAGGGCGCGCGGGTCGGTCTGATCACTTCGTCCGGATTTCGCGACGTGTTGGAGATCCGGACCCTGCGCATGCCCCGCCTCTATGACCTGGCCTGGGAAAAGCCGCCGGCCCTTGTCGACCGCTATTTGCGCCAAGTCGTGGATGAGCGGATCAATGCTAGCGGCGTGGTGGAGCGTGAACCCGCCCGGGCGGACATCGAGCGGGCGGTCGACAAGCTGCTCCAGGAACGGGTGGAGGCGATCGCGGTCTGCCTCATAAACGCCTACGCCAATCCGGCGCACGAACGGATGATCGAGGCGGTGATCCGCGAGAAGGCTCCGTCCCTGCCGCTCTGCATCAGCGCCGACGTGCTCCCGGAGATGAAGGAGTACGAGCGCACCTCGACGACGGTGATCAACGCCTATGTCCTGCCGGTGGTCGGCGCCTACCTCGCATCACTGCGCAGGGGGCTCGACGCCGACGGCATCACCGCGCCGATCTATCTGATGCAATCGAACGGCGGGCTCACCACGGCGGAGACGGCGGCCCGTCTGCCGATGCATATCATCGAGTCCGGTCCGGCCGGCGGCGTGATCGGCAGCCAGGCAATCGCCCGCGCTTCGGGCCTCAGCGACGTGATCACCTTCGATATGGGCGGCACGACCGCCAAGACCTCAATGATCGCCGGCGGCGAGGTGACCCGGGCTCTCGACATGCAGGTCGGAGGCGGGATCATGCACGGCTCGCGCCTGCTGACCGGCGCGGGCTATGCGCTGAAGGTGCCGGCAATCGATCTTGCCGAGGTCGGCGCCGGCGGCGGGTCGATCCTGAGTATCGATGCCGGCGGCTCGCTTAAGGCCGGACCGCACAGTGCCGGCGCCTCGCCAGGCCCGGTCTGCTACGATATGGGAGGTGAGGAGCCGACCATCACCGACGCCAATGTCCTGCTGGGATACATCAATCCGGGTCATCTGGTCGGCGGTGCCCTGAAACTAAACCGTGACAAGGCGGCGGCGGTATTCGAGCAGAAAATCGCCAAGCCGCTTGGGCTCCCTTTGGATGTGGCCGCTCACGGCGCGCATTTGATCTCCGCTTCCAATATGATCCGGGCGATCAAGGCGGTTTCCACCGAACGGGGGCGAGACCCCCGCAACTACGCGCTCTTCGCTTTCGGCGGAAACGGGCCGCTTTTCGCCGCCGGCATGGCCGCGACCATCGGCATCAAGCAAGTCATCGTGCCGCCGTCGCCAGGCCTGTTTTCGTCTTTCGGGCTGCTTTACGCGGATGTCGAGCATCACTATTCCCGCACCTTCCGCCGTCTCCTGTCCGAGGCCGACCCGGCGGAGCTGACCAAGGCGTGGGACGGCCTTGCCCATGAGGCATTGGCGCAACTCAAGGCCGAGGGATTCACAGGGACCTCCGCGGTTTTGGACCGCTCCGCCAGCCTGCATTACAAGGGTCAGATCTACGAGCTTTCGGTCCCGGCGCCGGACGGCGATCTCGATGCGGCAAAGCTCGCGGAACTCGCCGAAAGGTTTGGTGAAGAGCACCGGATCGTCTACGGCCACCGGGCCGGGCCCGAGGAGCCCGTCGAACTGGTGAATATCGCTGTCGTCGGGCGAGGCGTCTCGGCCGCGAGCCGGGTGCCGGACAAGCTTCACGCCAACGCCGCCGCCCGACCGAGCGATACATCGCGGCAAGCCTATTTCGGCCGCGATCATGGCTGGATGGAGACACCGGTCATTGCTCGCGCCGACCTCGCCAAACCGGTCACCGGGCCGGCGATCGTCGAGGAATATGACGCGACCTGCCTGATCCCGCCGGGCGGCACTGCCTCGCTCGACCGGTTCGGCAATATCGTGATCGATCTCTGAGCAACCGTGCGCCCCGATCCCGATTCCACCCGTCCCGCGGCCTTCCTCGATCGCGACGGCATTTTGAATGAGGATATCGGCTATGCGCACCGGCCGGACCAGATCATCTGGATTCCAGGTGCAAAAGAAGCCGTCCGGCTGCTGAACGAGAGCGGTTTTCATGTCTTTGTGGTCACCAACCAAGCCGGAATAGCCCGAGGACTTTATACCGAACAACATGTCGACGAACTGCATGACTGGATGCGTCGCGAGTTGGAGCCGCACGGGGCCCGGATCGACGATTTTCGTTACAGCCCATTTCACCCGGAGTTCGACGATGGACGCTTCAGCCATCTCGCTCACTGGCGCAAACCCGAACCAGGGATGTTGCTGGACCTGATGGATGTTTGGCCGGTTGCGACGGAACGCTCCTTCATGATCGGCGACCGGGATTCAGATGTGCAGGCCGCCCAGGCCGCCAACCTGCGGGGATTTCTGTTCACCGGTGGCGACCTGCAGGAAGCAATTCGTGAAATCCTGCAGAACACCCCGTCAGCTTGAACAAATTTCCCGTCTCCAGGCCGCGCGAGCCGATATCAACCTCAACAAAACGGTCATTTTACCGCCAAAACGCTGGGTTTGCGCCGGACTGTGTGATATCTCACATTTTAAATAAGATCCTTGGGATTTTGCGGGGCGGTCCGATATCCGGACAACAGAAGATAGCAACGCGTCAATGGCTTTCGAGCGCGACATCTGGGGGGAGTACGCCGACACCACACGCTCGACGGTGACGACGCGGTTCCTGCGCGATTTCCGGAAAATCCCATCCGCGGCTACACCCAGCATCGTGCTGGCCTCGTTCATTTCGAACGTGACGGCGATGGCCCTGCCCTTCGCGGTTCTGATCGTCTACGACCGGGTGGTTCCGAACGCGGCGGAATACACGCTGTCCCTGCTTATCGGTGGCGTGGTCCTGGCGCTGACGATTGATGCCATTGTGCGGATCGCACGGGGCCGGATCGTCACCGACCGAGCCAGCCGATACGGCCATCGGGCTTTCATGGGGATGGTCAGCAAGGCGCTTTTCGCCGATCCCAAGGCCTTTCAATCGGTTTCCGCCGCCCGGCGGCTTGAGCAGATCCAGGCGATAGACACGCTCCGTGAATCCCGAG
The DNA here is from genome assembly GCA_038116915.1 of Alphaproteobacteria bacterium. GTDB lineage: Bacteria > Pseudomonadota > Alphaproteobacteria > Thalassobaculales > Thalassobaculaceae > JADHLJ01. The sequence continues at coordinate 1,043 of JAYOEU010000011.1, read as the reverse complement.
CTGGCTATCTGCCGCAGCTGATCATCGATTTTCCGTTTTTCCTGCTTTTTGTCCTGGCTGTCTTCCTGATCGGCGGAGCACTCGGGTTCGTACTCCTGGCCTGCATCCTCGTGCTGGCCGCCTCCACATGGATCAACGGCATCCGGGTGCGCCGCAGGGTCGAGGACCGCCAGGACGCCGAACGCAGTCAGACCAATTTCCTCATCGAAGTGTTGCAGGGTCTGCCGACCATCAAAACCTATTCGATGGAACGTCTGATGGCGCGCCGTTACGAGCGCGTCATCCAACGTAGCGCGTCGGTGACCATGGATGTCGCCGAGGGCAGCGGCGATGCCCAGGCGATCGCGAATTTTGTCACTCAGCTGACCATTGCGGCAATCGTCGGTTTCGGAAGCCTGCTTGCCATCGAGGGAGCCATGACCATCGGCGGGGTGGCGGCCTGCATGCTGCTGGCGGGCCGGGCGATGCAACCGCTCAACCGCGCCTCGCTGCTATGGAGCCAATACCAGTCGGTCCGAATCGCGAAGGAGCACGTCCAAAATTTCGGCCGCATCCCCATGGCCGCTCCCAATCGTCCGAATTTCATTCAGGACTTCAAGGGCCGGATCGATCTGCGCAACGTCACATTCCGCTATGATGCCAACCACCCAGTATTCTCCGATCTTTCGCTCACCATTCGCGCGGGCGAGACCGTTGTCATACGCGGCGAGAACTGGTCGGGGAAATCGACCCTTCTGGCACTGATCGCCGGAATCGTGAAGCCCGACGAGGGAGCGGCCTTCTACGATGGTATCGATGCCACCCAGTTGAACGACGCCGCTCTCCGGCGCGCTGTTTCCTACCTGACCCAGCACCCGGTGCTGTTCGAGGGTACGATCATGGAAAACCTTTGCGGCTTCGATATGGACCCGGAGCGGACCAAGGCGGTGCTGCGTATTTCCGAGGAGCTCGGCCTGACCAACGCGGTTTCGAAACTGCCCAAGGGATTCACCACCGAAATCACCGGTACGACCATGGACTCGCTCCCCGCGTCCCTGCGCCAG
>JAYOEU010000010.1:0-47414 GCA_038116915.1 Alphaproteobacteria bacterium | reverse complement strand
GAAAAGGTGATCGAATTGCGAGCCATCCCGCCGGAATGTACTGCATCCCGGTTATTAGACAAGCGGCTGCATCCGCGAGGACGGCCGCCTCGGACAGCGTGCGACGCTTCGCGGCGCCGATCTGTCATACATCGATCTTTCTTCCGTCAACCTATCAGGGGCGGATCTGTGCGGCGCGAATCTCAGCGGCGCGAACCTGGCCAACGTGCTGCTGGTGATGTCCGATCTGTCGAAAACCAATCTGCAGGGCGCAAATCTGCAAGGTTCAACGCTTGAGGGGATCAATTTGAGCGGCTCGAACATGACCGAGGCCAATCTGGCGGGCGCACAAATCGGGCCGGTGAATTTGAAGGATTCCAAGGGGCAGCCGACCGGCCGGCTCTGGCCGTCCAATCTTTCCTCCGCAAAGTTCATGAACGCAAATCTGACCGGCGCCGACTTACGGTCGGCGAACCTCGGGCATGCGGATCTGAGCGGCGCGAATTTGAAGAACGCCGACATCACCGGCTGCAATCTCACCGATGCGTCATTCCAAATGGATCAGTTGGATGTGGCGATCACCGGAGAGGAATCATAGATACCGGGACATTCTTACAGGGTTTTGTTAAGATTGACCGAGTATCCTCACCCTGCATACGATACCTGATACAGGCAACTCTTGGAGAAGACGTGATACCGGTCCGCCGCTCAAGTCCCTATTGTCGAAGTGAATTTCGGACCCGGCTGACGGTTATGACAGTGGGAACATTAATCACGCGGGACTGCCTAGGACCAAAAGGACCCGTGCCCGGGCTCCACGGCACCGGTTCTCCGGCACGTGTGACACGGTCTCGGATCTGACCTGATGAGTCCTTCAAACCGCATTGAGACTTTGACCTGGATCAGCAGGCAACTGGAGGGACTGCAATCCCAGATCGTGGAGGATGTGCACGGTAACAAGGATGCTGCATCCGGTGTTCCCGGAGGGGGTTTCGTCGCCTATTCCCTGAAAGCCACCAACGGCGAGTCACTGCGCGACACGGCATTGAATGACCTTGATATCTCGATTGGAAATATACAAGAGACCCACGGTTTCATGGATCTGTCGGCTCGATGCGAGGAGCTGGAGTGGCGGGTGCGCATCGACAGGCAATACTATTCGGATCATCCCAGCCCATGCAGTATTTTCAGGGTGATCGTCGATGGCTGGACATAAACCGGTCATGACGCTCTTGGCTCGCGAAAACGAAAGTCTCAGGGCATGACTCCCGACGAAATTCTGGAGGTCATCGCGCGCCATGAGGAATGGCTTAAACGCAAACCGGGCGGCGCCCGCGCCGATCTGTCCGGGATGAATTTGGCCGGCTTTCAGTTGACTAGGGTCAATTTACAGTCGGCTCGTCTGTCGGGCGCCAATCTGGCGAACAGCAAACTCAACCATGCCGATCTCAGCTACGCCGACCTGTTCTGTGCCAATCTGGACGGCGCGGAGCTGCGGGAGGCGAACCTGATGCGCGCCGAATTGCGTGGAGCATCGATCCGTTCCGCCAATCTTGCCGGCGCCAACATGAAGGAGGCCGATCTGCGGGGAGGCGCGCTGATCAGCGACAATCCAGGCGGCGAGGCAATGCAGATCCGCTCAAATCTCATGCGTTCCAACATGGACGAAATCGAGATCGAGCACGCCAACCTTTCCGGAATCAATCTCACCCGGTCCAGCATGATCGGCGCCAACATGGAAAAGACCCTGATGTGCGGGGCGAACCTGACCGGCGTGGTGCTCGAGGGCGCGAATCTCGTCGGCGCCGATCTGTCCGGAGCCAATCTGACGGACGCCATGATAATCGGCACGAAACTCATCGGCGCCAATCTCAGCGGCGCGACACTGAAAAACACCAGCTTGCGCGGAGCGGACCTGCAGGGCGCCTCGCTGGACAATGTGGACCTGTCGATGGCCGATCTGACCGGCGCGCACCTGATTTCCGGTTCCGGCGACCGCTCCCGAACCGTCCGGCAGATCGTCGCCGAGCATGAGTTGTGGGTCCGCGAGCAAGGCCGCGGCGGCAACCGGGCTCAATTGGCCAAAGTCGATCTGTCGAACGTGGATTTTTCGGATGCGAACCTAGCCGGCGCCGACCTGCGGGAAGCAATCCTTGAAGGCGCGGTGCTACGGCGCACCGGGCTGGTCATGGCGGATCTGGCTGGAGCAATTTTGCGAAACGCCGATATGAGAGATGCCGATCTCGGTGGCATCAATCTTATCGGCGCGGATCTATCCGGGGCCAAACTGAACGGCGTCACCGCGAGCGCGGTGGAAATCCGGGAGAGCAGCGGACAGGCCACGGGCAGGTTGTGGCCGGCCAATTTCACCGGGGCTAACCTGCGGGGATGTGACCTGACCAGCGCCCGCCTCGACGACGCCAAGCTTCGTGATGCGGATTTCTCCGGCGCGCGGCTTCAGGGAACGGTTCTGACCGGCGCCGACCACACCGGCGCGACGATCGAACCCGAGCAACTCGCACGAACGATCCGAAGCAACCGGGCGTCGCCGAAGGGTTAAAGCTCGCTTCGTGCCCGGTCACGCCGGCCGGGCGGCTTCCCGCGGCAGGAAGAAAACCACGACATTGCTCAACAGCATCGTTACCCCGAGCAAATAGAACACCGCCGTCAGCCCGAACAGATCCGCCACCAGGCCGCCGACCACGGGCATGGCGATATTGAAACAGCTCTGGGTCCCGAACATCAGGCTGGTCGCGGAGCCGGTCATCGACGGCGGCGTGAGGTCCATCATCCAGCTTTGCACCACCGGGCGGATCGCGAATAACGCGAAGCCGAGCATGGATATTCCGGCGATGAACAACATGCCGCCGCCGAGAAAACCAAGCGAGCAGATGATCACCGTCGAGGCGGTGAGACCGGCCATGACCACGGGCCGGCGTCCGACACGATCGGACCAGATGCCGGCAAGCGGCGTGGCGATCAGGCCTCCGGCCTGAAGCGCCGCAAGCGTCGCGCCCAAAACCGCCGGGCTCGCTCCGGCGACATTGACCAGATAAAGCGGCAGGAAGACCGTGAGACCACTCTGGGTCATGCTGCGCAATCCGGCCATCATACAGATCATCAGGATGACCCGGTTCCGCAGAACGTCGCGCAGATTGCCGAAATAAGCCAGGATTCCGAGCCCCGGCTTGCCGGTACCCGCAACCGCCCGGCGCGCGCCCGGACCGATCGTCACCGCGATCAGCACGGCGATGCAAAGCGCCGGTATCGCCGAAGCCAGAGCTGTTTCCCGCCAATTGAAGCTTACCAGAAGAAGGCCCGCGCAAAGCGGCGCCACGGTGTCTCCCAGGCTCGCGCCAAGCGCGTGAATCGAGAACGCATAGCCCCGCGTCCTCGGATACCGCTCGGAAAGATAGGACAATGCGGGCGGATGCCAGAGATTCGCCGTCATCCCCATGATCGCGACCATGCAGATCAGCCACGCCATCGAGGAAAAACCGCCCGAACTTCCAAATCCTCCGAGGCCCGCCAGCGCCAGCGCTCCCACCGCCACCGACAGGACCTGAAAGAAGACCCGCCGCCCGGTCATATCAACGAGGGGGCCACTACCGAAATTCGCGGCGAGTGAGCCGATATGGATCACGCTGACCAACAATCCGGTCTCGGCATATCCGAGCCCGAGATCGAGAGCGAGGAACGGTAGCAGAATATAGAATGTCGAGCCGATCCAATGGGTCGCCGCATGGCCGAAGGCGACCAGCGCGATGGGGGCATTGTCGCGGAGACTCAGCCCCGTCAGTTTCTCGGAAAGCGACATCGTCGGAAACCAGGCCTTTCTCGCATGCCCTGGGCATCGAGCCGTTCGTGCATCGGCGGGAAAATTGCTATAGACCGGCGGCAGGGCGCGAGCCGTCAGCGACGGAACCGCGCCAGCCATGACGTGGTTTAGCACGATTGCGGATTTCATGCTCGAAATCATCGACAAAATAGAGGCAATGCCGGGGAGCGAGGCGGTCATCCTGATCGTGCTGTTGCTCTGCGGCCTTTCGATCCTGATTTTCACTCTGATCACCGGCGTGCCGCCGATGCCCTCGCATCGCATGGCGGTACCGGTGATGTTCGAGATGGTTCCTCGAGACGCGGAGCCGAAGGTCGCCTATGACCTTGGCTGTGGTTGGGGGCGTCTGGTCTTTGAACTGGCTGCCCGCTATCCCGGCGCCCGGGTGATCGGCATTGAATTGTCACCTTTGCCATGGCTGTTCTGCAAACTTCGCCAGGTGTTTCAGCGTCGGCCGAATCTCGAGATCCGCTTCGGCAATTTCCTGAAAATGCCGTTGGGCGATGCGGACCTGATCTTCTGCTACCTGATGCTCGGGGCGATGCGCAGGCTTCGCCGCAAGCTCGACGGAGAGGCACGGCACGGCACTCTGGTGATCGCGAACAGCTTCGCGATCCAGGACTGGCGATCAGAGGACGTGCGGATTGTCGAGCACGCGATTGGGGCCTGGATCTACCGTTACCGGGTATCCGCGGACGGATCCCACCACCAGGTATCCAGCGAAAAGCCATAAAGCGGCGTGTTTTCTGGGCGGCGCAAGCCCCGGCGCCAGGCCAAGCGGTCCGCCGGCAGGTGGAACAGCGGCACGACATACCGTCCGCCCAGCAACAGACGGTCCAGCACCCGGACCGCCGTCTCGAATGTCGAGCGCCCCCGCGCGAGTGTGATCCTCTCGATCGCGCGGTCGATGGCTTCGGATCGGATGCCGGGGTAGTTGCGGCTGCCGGGACGGTCGGCGGCGGCGCTGCTCCAGAAATGCTCCTGCTCGTTACCGGGCGAAAGCGACATGGGCCAGCGGAAAATCATCATGTCGAAATCGAAATCCAAAAGCCGGCGCTGATACTGCGCCGCGTCCACCGTTCGCGCCCTCAGCGCGATGCCGAGCGTTGCCAGGGATTCGGCATAGATCAAGGCCAGCCGTTCGTCGTTCGGATCGTTCAGCAGCAGTTCCAGTTCCACCGGGCGTCCCGAGGCCGGATCAATACGCGCGCCGCCGGTGAACTTCAGTCCGGCATCTTCAAGCAAGATCTGCGCATGCCGCAGGTTGGCCCGGTTCCGCGCCGAGCCTTGCGATGTCGGAGGCCGGTAGCCGCCGGTCAAATCCGCTGGCGGGATCTCCGCCAGATCGGCCGCGAGCAGAGCGCGCTCTTCCGCCCCGATGGGGCCCTGCCCCGCGAGAGCGCTATTGTCGAAGAACGATCGGGTCCGCACGTAGGCGTCATGGAACAGCGTCCTGTTGATCCACTCGAAATCGAAGGCAAGGATCAAGGCGTCGCGCACCGCGCGGGAGTGGAAAGGCGAGCGACGGGTATTCATGACGATCGCGTTCATGCCCGAGGGCCGGCCATGTGTAATCTCACCGCGCTCCACCTCGCCGGAGCGCAGTGCCGGGAAGTCATAACCGGACGCCCATCGCGCGGGGTCGAGTTCGTGACGAACCGACGCGGCCCCGGTTTTGAACGCCTCGAACGCAGCATTGGCATCGCGGTAATAGTCGTATCGGACAGTGTCGAAATTGTCCCGCCCACGTCTGACCGCGAGATTTCGACCCCAATAGGTCTTGTCACGCTCGAAGACGACGGACCGGCCCGGCTCGGCCGATACCAGACGGTATGGTCCGCTTCCCACCGGCGGGGTCATGCCCAGGTGTTCGAAATCAAGATCCTGATACACCGCGCGCGGCAGCACCGCCATAAGCCCCATGATCAACGGCATCTCCCGGTCGACCGGCTCCGCGAAGCGCATCCGCACGGCCAGCTCGCCGACCTGTTCCACCGTCCGGACCCGCCGATAGAAACCGCGTTGGTTCGCGAGCCCCTTCTCCTTCAGCAGCGTCCAGGAAAAGATCACGTCATCGACAGTCACCTTCCCGCCGTTCTGAAACCGGGCGCGGGGGTTAAGATGAAAGGTGATCCAGGACCGGTCCTCCGCTACCTCCACCCGCTCCGCCAGCAGCCCGTACAGCGTGAATGGCTCATCCATTGAGCGGGTCAAAAGGCTTTCGAAGACATGGCCCGAGATCCCCACCGCCGGCACGCCGGTCAAAGAGTAGGGATTGAGCGTATCGAACGTCCCGACCGGGGCGATCCGCAGTTCACCGCCTTTCGGGGCACCGGGAACCACATAGTCGAAATGCAAAAACCCGTCGGGATATTTCGGCGTCCCATGCATGGCGATCGCGTGAACGGAATTACCGGCTGTGTCCGCCATAGCCGGCGGCACTCGTCCCGCCGCGATGAGAACGATCAGAACCGCGAGCAGAAACCTCAACCGAACACCCTTGGCCGGAGCCCGGTCTGGAACCAGGAGATGAACCCATGCATGTCGAACACCGCGAGGCCGGTATGCGCGGCGATCGCGCTGGAATACGGCGTCATGTTCGTGCATTCGAGCAGGATCGCTCCGACGTCCGGATGACGCTCCAGCAACATATCCGCCGCCCGCAGCAGATCCCGCTCGGCCGCGTCGATATCGAGCCGTTCCTGATTACCGACGATGACCCGGGTGAACTCGCCTCCTTCCTCGTCGGTTCCGACAACCGGCGCATCCGGCGGCACATTCGCCGCCGCCAGATGATCCCGCGTCAACGTTTCGGACGAGATCGTCAGAATGCCGACACGCCGGTTCGGCGGCAGCATGGCCTGAATCATCGGATATTGCATGAGCGAGGATGTCGCCACCGGTACGCCGACCGCGGCGGCAAGATCCTTCTGCATCAGCGACAGGAATCCGCAATTCGTGGTGATGCCGTCACATCCCATCGCCACCAGTTCCTGCGCGGCATCGATGAAGGCGTTCTGCAGTCCGGCGGCGCGTCCCCGCACCACGCGGTCAGGACTTGCGCCCGACACGACTTTGTAGTGCACGGGAAAAGTCCAGGTGCCGGCATTGCCGATATCGCCGGGAATGCGCGGGAAGCGGGCCTCCAGCATCAGAATACCGACGCTCGCGCCCTGTATGGCCTTTCCGCCCGTGGCGATCCTTGCCATGGGGCACCTCCTGTCACCGACCCGTCCCCGCCACGGTGCCGCATGCCGGCGGGCATGGCAACGGCGCTTTCCCGATCCGTTTCCGCTGCCTAGGATGGAACCGGACACCCGAGGAGATTCCCATGCCGAAAATCAATCCGGAACGCCTGCTGAAGGATCTGCGCGATCTGCGCGCGATCGGAGCGGTCGGCAACGGCGTCGTCCGTCCCGCCTTCAGCGATGCCGACATGACGGCGCGGCGCTGGCTGATGCAACGCTATGAGGAGGCCGGGCTGGATGCGACGCTGGACGGGGTCGGCAATGTGCTCGGCCGGTCCCGCAAGAACGGTCCGGCGCTGATCATCGGCTCACATTCCGACACCCAGCCCGAGGGCGGATGGCTTGATGGCGCTCTCGGTGTGATCTATGGGCTGGAGATCGCCCGGGCCTGCGCGGAGGATCCCGATACCGCTGACCTGGCCATCGACGCGGTTTCCTGGCAGGACGAGGAGAGCAATTTCCTCGGCTGCCTTGGCAGCCGCTCATGGTGCGGAGTACTCAACCCCGCTGACGAGGCCGCCGCGAAGGGCCGCGACGGCGAATCGTTAGCGGATGCCCTCGCCCGGGTCGGTCTCGCCGATACTCCGCGTCTCATCATCGAGCAAGGTCGCCATGTCGGCTATCTCGAGGCACATATCGAACAGGGCAATTATCTGGAAGACGCCGATGAGCAGATCGGCGTCGTTACCGCGATCGTCGGCATTCGCGGGATGCGGATCGCCTTCACCGGCGAGCAGAACCATGCCGGAACGACAACCATGGCAAGGCGCAAGGACGCCGCAACGGCGATGTTCGAAATGGCGCACCGGATAAATCAGGAATTTCCGTCGGTCGCCAACGAACGCACGGTCTGGACCATGGGCAACGCGGTGATCGAACCCGGCGCAACCTCGATCGTTCCCGGCCGGGCGGAGTTGTCGCTGCAGTTCCGCGACCAGGACGACGCGTTGCTGGACCGGCTCGCGGCGATCGTCGAGGCGATCGGCGCCGAGATCAACGAGCGCGGCAGGATCGCGGTCGAAGTCCGCTCATCGCGCACCCCGGTCCGACCGTCGAACATGGACGAGGGTTTCCAGCGTCATATCGACATGGCCGCGGAACGGACGGCGCCGGGCCGCTGGCGCCGGATGCCGAGCGCGGCGGGCCACGATCCCATGGTGATCCACGAAAGGCTTCCCTGTGCGATGCTCTTCATCCCGTCGATCGACGGCATAAGCCACGACTTCGCCGAGGACAGCCATGATGCCGATATCGTCGCCGGCTGCCAGGTCCTGGCCGACGCCGCCGCCTCGATCCTCAAAGAAGCTCAGGCCAAGAGTTAGCGGGACGCCATTTCATGGACGAGGAAGTGATCCATTCCAGCGCGCGGTTCATGGCAAGCGCCCGGCTCGGCGGGCCTCCCACCGCAGCGCCGCCGCCGCATCTGAGCCCCGAGACCGAGCGTGACGGTTATGAGATCCAGGGCGCCCTGCACGAGGTTCTGGCCAATGCCGGCTTCGGCCGGCTGTCCGGCCACAAGATCGGCTGCACCACGCCGGTAATGCAGTCCTTTCTCGGGATCGATCATCCCTGTGCCGGCCGTGTTTTCGCCTCGATGACTTTCCAAGGGAAAGTCGAGCTTCCGCTTTCGCGATTTCACCATATCGGCGTCGAATGCGAGATCGCCGCGAGGCTGGGCGCCGACATGCCCGGCACGATCGGCCCCTACACGCGCGAAAGCGCCGGCGACGCGGTATCGGCCCTGATGGGAGCGATCGAACTGGTCGATGACCGCTACGAAAACTACCCGGCTCTCTCGGCGCCGGTCCTGATCGCCGACGATTTCTTCAACGCCGGTGTCGTTCTGGGCTCCGAGACCGGGGATTGGCGGGGCCTCGACCTCGCACGGGTTCGCGGCACACTGTTCATCGACGGCGACGCACATTCAAGCGGTCTTGGCGAGGATATCCTCGGCCATCCGATGGAAGCACTCGCCTGGCTCGCCAATCACCGGGCCGGCCTCGGCCAGCCTTTGCGCGCGGGGGAATTCGTCATGCTCGGCAGCGTCGTGAAGACGGTGTTCTTCGACACTCCAGCCGAAGTAGCGGTGGAACTCGAAGGCCTGGGCAGGGCCGAAGTCCGGTTTACCTGAAGCCGGTCATTCGCCGTCGATCGCATCGACTTTCGAGCCGTAGAACGCCACATACTCCTTGATGATCCCGGCCTCATCGAACGGGGTCTCATAGGACCAGACGGCGTTCTCGGCGGTCCGGCCTCCTGCCTCCAGCGTCCAGTACGACGCGTCGCCCTTAAACGGACAATGGGTCGAATGCTCGGTGCGACGCATCAGATCCATGCGTACATCGCCGCGCGGCAAATAATAGGCAACCGAATAGTCCGCCTCCTGAAGGGCGATGGCCGCCACGGTATCTGCAATGAGCTCGCCGCCGAAGGTCACCCGGATGCGCCGCCCCGCGGGAGTATAGTCCATGATGCGATCGGGTTGGCGGGTGAAGCCAGGCGCGGGGTTTCCCTCTGGCATATCGATCTCCTTGCTGCTTCGGCCACAATTGGCGTGCCTCTGCCCAGCTTGCGGGATCGGCGCGAGCCGGGCAAGATTGCGTCTGTGTTCGTGCCCAGTTTGGATCAGAGAATGATGGCCGTGTCCTTGGATTTCGAAACCGGCCCCGCTCCGTCGACCATCGGCGATTGGCGCCCGAGGCATGACCAACCGATACCGGATCATCGATACCCCCTGGCCCAGCGACCGCGGGCTGCTGTCCAGCGACGGCCACGACGAACGGGGCAAGGCGCTGGTCGCCATCGACCAGTACAGCGCCATCGAGTTCCGCGACGAGACCGGCAAGGTCTTTCATCAGTACCGCTTCTCGCAAAACCCGTACTTCTATCTGATGCGGCACTATCTGGCCTATCTCAGCCAGTCCTACGAACATCTGTTTCCCGATACCATCAAGGCCCAGTTCCTGCGTTCCTGCCACTTCTGCCTGCAGAAACTGGCGGCACACCGGACTTCGGCGAGCGTGTTGGAGATCGGCGGCACCATCGGCGAGAGCTATTGGATGCTCGCCGACATGATCAAGGACCAGGGCCTTGATCTGAGGCTGGACTTCGTCGGCGTCGAGATCGACAGCAACGCGGTACAGTTTTCGCGCGAGATCTTCCAGGATGATCCGAATTTCGAGATGCTGACCGGCGATGCCTCGGACCTTGGCGCGTTTCCGGACGAATGCTTCGACCTTGTGCTCTCGAACAGCACCAACAACTTTCTCGCCGATCCGGTACTGGGTCTGCGCGAAGCCCTCCGGGTCTCGCGCGTCGTCGCCCTGCTGCACCTGTTCGTGAACTCTTCCGGCGGGTCGCGGCGCCTGACGCATGGTGTTACCGGGCACACCAACTATGTCTTCTCGCGCGCTGAATTGCGCCAAATCCTTGACGAACTCGGCACCTGGCATGTCTACAACCTGACCCGGTTCCGCAAATACGACGCGACCATCCTGCCGACCCGGGGCGACGGCTACTTCATGGAGGATCTGGGCGATGATCAGATCTTTCTCGATCACCTTGTGATCACCCGTTATCCGGTCTTTCCGGAGCTTGCCTTCCTGGAAGACCCGCTGGACGGACCGTCGCAATGAAACCGCTGCACCGCGCCGCCGGCCGTTTCACGGTTCTCAAGGGAACCGACAGGATCCTGCATTTCGTTGAATCGATCCCCAACGCAATCCACGCATCGACGGACATGTATGAGGTTGTCCTGTTCCGCGCCCTGCGCCGCAGCGTGCGCGCCGGCCAGATCACCTCGATCAATCCGGACGGCAGTTCGTTCTACCTGCTGATGGCCTCGATGCTGCACCGCATGGCCGGCAGGCAAGAGCGGCCGATTACCCGCATCCGGCATCTGAACGCCAAGCTCGGCGCCGAATTCGAGGGGCTGAAGCTGCTCGCCGAGACGAGAAAATCGGCGACGCTGTGGTTCGATACCCTGTTTCCGGACCGCTCGGTCGCGCAGGATTTCGATATCCTGCACCGCCGCATCGACCGCTTCGAGAATACCGTGAAGATCGGCGAGACCAAGGTCTCGGACAAATATCTCGCCTTTCGGCCGGCCCCCGGGGCGGAGACCATCGACATCATCGACTGGTTCAAGGAGCATCCCGTGCCGATCCGGGACTTCCTGGCGGAACGGTTCGCCGAGGGAAGCCAGACCCAGCGCCTGTTCGCGGTGATCCGATGCGGTTGGGAAGAGCCCATTGCTGTCCAGGATCTGTTCGGCGAGTCCTATATCATGCCTGCTTTGCCGGACGTCCAAGCCAATTGCGCCGCTCTCGGCCTGCATGCCTCCGTGTTGTTCCTGCACGATTTCGATCGCGACTTTTTGCTGCCCTTCGAAGGGACCTACGGGCTTGCCTTGCTCTACGTGACTCGTGAAGCCGATGATCTGTTCACCGAAGCCGGGTTCCGTAACATCGCCGACGATGCCATGGGGGGACAGCGCGCGGTCGTCACCACCGACCAGATCGACCAACCCCGAAGCTATGACGCGCTGTTTTCCGCCGAACTTCCGGAACTGACAGAACCCGGCAAGCGCGACTGGCGGAAATGGAAACAGGAACGGGAATGGGATCCCGGCGCGATAGACTGGCGGTCCGGCCCGTTGCGCGGTGATGCGATGATCATCCCGCTTGCCTCGCATGGCGGCTCGGATCAGACCGTGAAGCTCGCCCTGTCGCTCCTCTCGGATTCACCCGATGATCCCTGGCTCGGAGCGGAGGGTATGATTCACACGGCGGCGGCCTTGCGGGCGACATCACCCTTGGAAAGCTTCTACGCGTGCTTCGTCGCGCTGGACCGTGCCCGTGAGGCGCCGCGCCGGGTCGGCTATATCTGCGAGCTGCTTCGCTATCGCGCCGGTGGTGATTTTTCCGAAATCGCGATCCGGGAACTGGAGGAAGGCCCGCCTCTTTCCTTCACGGACGCCATGGCTCGACTTCTGTCGGCGATGCGGGAGATCGGCTGGCTCGCCGAGGAAACGGATCGGCAAAACGCGCGGCTCGCGCTGCAGCATGCCTTGAAGGACGACTCAGAACGCCGGGATGCGGGCATGGCCGCGCTGGAAGGCGTCCTTGCGGACTGAAACCAGGGCACCGCCAGACCATCGCAATTGAAACGCATTGCGGGGCTTTGGAAATCCCGTGCGAGCGCCAATCGCCTTCGCCTGACTATCGTGCCGGCAGACCGAGAGACCCCCGTACCGCCGCTGCCGCCGCATCCAAGACCTGATGCGCCTTGTCCAACAGCCGCGTCATGTTGATGAAGGCGTGCACGACGCCGCCGTAGATCTCGCACTCGCCCGGAATTCCGGCGGCGCGGAGCCGGCGGTTCATTTCCACCGTATCGTCCCGCAGGACATCGAGCTCGGCGGCGAACAGATGCGTCGGCGGAAGTCCTGACAGATCGGCTCGCATGCATGACATCAGCGGATTTGCGAGATCGCCCGTGGGACCGGCATAGGCACGCCAGTACCAGTCCATGCTGGCGGTGCTGAGCCCGAATTTACCGTTGCCGAATTCCTCGCGCGACGCCGTGGTTCCTTCGGCCTCGAAAGCGCCATAAAAGGAAAGCACGGCCTTCAGCGAACTGTCACCGTCGTCCCGGAGCCGCAGCGCGGTTGCCATCGCCAGGTTGCCGCCCGCCGAATCACCGCCGACCGCGATCGCGTCCGGATCGAGGCCCAAGGCCGTTCCATGATGCCGCACATGCCGGACCGCGGCGACACAATCGTCCAAGGGCGCCGGAAACGGATGTTCCGGCGCTAGGCGATAGTCCACCGCCACGACGGCGCAACCGGACTTGAGCGCCAGGAACCGCATCGCCCGATGATGCGTGTCGAGCGAGCCGACAACCCAACCGCCGCCATGAAAATAGACGATCGCCGGCAAGGGCCGGCCGGTCTCCGGATAGAGAATGCGCACCGGGATCTTTCCCGCCGGCCCCGGAAAATGGGTGTCGGTGACCCTAGCGAGATCCGGCAGATCGTCGTTCCACCAGCGCCGCTCGATGCTCATGCGCCGGCGGGACTCGACCGGGTCCGGGCTGGCGGGAGGCGGTCCGAGATTTTCCTCGGCCACGATCTCGGCATTGCGCCGCATCACGTCATGCATTTGCGGGTCGAGCCGCGGATCCGACAAGGCGTCCATTTCGAAAATCCCCAGAGCTGGTGCCGGCCCCGATCCTGCCGACTTTTCCTTTGCCATGAAAGACCGCTTTGCACGCACAAACAAGGCGATACCACCACCTTTGGTGGTCGTCACAGGGCTGCGATCGAGATTCACACGAAACACGATATCCTATTTCGCAAACCGTATTTAAAGCGAAATTAAATTTTTAATTTAGATATTGAAATAAATTTAGAATCATACCATCTTTATGGAATGAGCAACGGGAGGGCCTTGTGATGGCGACCCCACGGATTGGCCTGGGAGGCCGACCGCCTCCGACGATGGACTTGAACGTCACCTATGTGCTTTGGGCGATCACCGCCGCCGCCGCGCTTCTGGCCGGGTTTTCGCTAATCGCCAACATGTGGATCTACATTTTCAACTCGATCGGCGCGATCTATGGCTGGCCGGTCATGTATCCCGATATGAACCACACGCGCTGGCTGTTCGCCACGGGTCTATTGAGTGTGCTCAGCGGAGCGGCGTTCCTGATGAAAATGCGGGTTGAGGCGGGGGTCCGATCCATAAAGACCATTCGCCTGCCCAAGCGTCTCACCGCCCGCGCGACCGGCGCCGACCCCGTGCTCGACAAATTCCAGTGTCGTGCCCGGGTCGAGATCGACGTCTACACGGACGAGCTTGTCGAGGCGATCCGGCAGCATCCTGAGGGCGTCTCCAACGTCCTGGAAAAGGGCTTGGCGATCGCGATCAGCGACCAGATCACCCGCTATTCCAAGGCCAGGATCGAGGAGACTCTGAAACTCTGCCTCGGCGAATGCTTCGATCTCCTGGATATCGCGGGCGTCACCCTCATCGACCTGCGCCAGGAGCGCGTCGTCGAACATACACCGCCCATCGACAGTGAGCTGACGCCTGAAAATGATGAGACCGCGTCCGCCGAACCAGAAGCGGCAGAGGTTGCGGCACCGGAGCCCAAGGCCGCATCGGTCGTTCCGGAACCCACGGCCAAGAGCGCTTTCATGGCCGCGCCAAAAGCCATATCCAAACCCATCCCCAAGAGCGCGCCCAAGACAACGTCAAAAGCCGCGTTTGGTCCCGCTATCGAGGAAACCGCCGAGGCTGCGGCTCGGGTCAAATTCCCCTGAAAGCAGGGCATTGTTCAGGTAACGAACGCTAATCCCAATCGTTAGATTTTCTCGATTCCCCCGCGCGCCCATCCGCGCCATGATCCGCGCTTCGCGAACCGATATGCTCGCCACGCCGGAGCCCGTCATGCCATATGCCTACCTGATCGCCCAGGTCACCGACGAAGCCGCTTTTGAAAAATACCGGCTCAGGGTTCCCGAGGTCACGCAAGGGTACGGCGGCGAGTATCTGGCCCGTGGCGGCCGGCAGTTGGGCCTCGAAGGGCCGGAGCCGACCCACAACCGCACGGTGATCGCCCGCTTCCCAAGCTTCGATCGCGCCGTGGAATGGTACAATTCCGAGGCCTATACCGAGCTCGTCAAACTGCGGCAAGCCGGCTCCGACGGGACGCTCTACATCGTCGAGGGGGTCGAGTGATGACCTATCGCCCCGGGCGCGAGTTTTTGAATATCCCGGGTCCGACAAACATTCCGGACCGGGTGTTGAACGCCATGCACCGGCCAGCGATGGATTTCATGGCGCCGGAGTTCGTCGCCATCAACAAGGAATGCCTCGCCGGTCTCAGAAGCGTTCTGAAAACCGAGACCGCGGAGATCTTCGCCTATGCCGCCACCGGGCACGGCTCGTGGGAAGCGGCAATCAGCAACACCTGCTCACCGGGCGAACTGCTGCTTTTGCCCGAGACCGGAAACTTCTCCGAATCCTGGCGCCGGATGATCAAGGCGACCGGACTGCGTACCGCGACCATCCCCTCGGAATGGAATGTGGCCATCGACCCGGCCAAGGTCTCCGAGCGGCTCAAGGCGGACACGGAACGGGAGATCAAGGCGGTCTGCGTGGTCCACAACGAGACCTCGACCGGCATCATCAATGATCTTGCGGCAATCCGCGCGGCGATGGATGAGGCCGGGCATCCGGCGCTGCTGATGGTCGACACGATCTCCTCGCTCGGCTCCATGGATTTCAGGTTCGACGAGTGGCGGGTTGATGTCGCCGTCGCGGGATCCCAGAAAGGCCTGATGCTGCCGGTGGGCCTCGGGATCAACGCGGTCAGCGCCAAGGGAATGCAGGCGGCGGCCACCGCGACCCTGCCGCGCCGGTATTTCGATTGGCGCGAGCTCACGGCGGTCGAGAACCGGATGCGTTTTGCCGGCACCGCGCCGTTGCACATGTTCTACGCCTTGCGCGAGGGGTTGGCGATGCTGGCGGAGGAAGGGCTGGAGAACGTCCTTGCCCGTCACTCCCGCCTCGGCGAGGCGACCCGGCGCGCGGTCGAGGCCTGGTCGGCCAGTAATGGCGTCAGCCTGTTTGCCGTGAACCCGTCCGAGCGTTCCGACTCAGTCACCGCCGTCCTGATGCCGGAGGGCATCAACGGCGAAGCCTTTCGCGAACGGGTGCTGGCGGAAAGCAAGGTCGCGCTCGGCGGCGGGCTCGGCAAGCTCAACGGCCGGGTAATCAGGATCGGCCATTTGGGAGATCTGAACGAGCCGATGCTGCTCGGCGCCTTGGCAACCATCGAAATGCATCTTCAGCGCCAGGGCATCCCGCACGGCAAGGGCGGCGTCGCGGCGGCCGTAGCCTATCTGGCGGAGAATTGAGCCAGAGCGAGAGACCGGTGGGTTCGGACGTTGCGGCTGAGCCTCACCGTAAGATTTCCGGCAAGAAGTAAGCCACATGACCGAACATCCCTCCCTGCAGGAATTCTTCGACAGCCCTGGCGCGCTCGCGGCGGATTTCAACATGAGCGCATCGGCCGCGGAGCCAATGGGCCAGGGTGAGCTGCTGGCCCTTGAGCCGGGGTCGGCGGATCGGTTCAATGACGGCGTGCTCAACTACCCGCGCAGGCACGCCTCATCGGAACTTCTGGAAGCGATAAGCCGGAAGTATGCGGCGGTTGCGCCTGACGGCCTGCTTCCCACCAGCGGCGTCGACGAGGCGCTGGGCATGCTGTTCCTGTCCCTGATAGAAGCGGGCGACAGAGTGGTCGTGCTGACCCCCTGCTATCCCCCACACCTGATGCTGCCGCGCTGGCGCGGCGCCGAGACCGTGCCTTGGCCGGCGCGGGCCGAGGCCGGCTGGGTGCCCGATCTGGAGGAGCTGCGACGCCTGACCGCCGAGCCGACACGGATGATCATCACCACATTCCCGCAGAACCCGACAGGCTTCATGCCGGACGCCGCGTTCAATGCCGAATTGCTTGAGATCGTCGATGCCAGCGGCGCCATTCTGGTCGCCGACGAGATCTATGCAGGTCTGCCAATTCGCGCCGCCGACGGCCTCAGCAATCTCGCTGATCGCCATGACCGAGTGATCTCGCTGCACGGATTTTCCAAGACGCTCGGCTTGCCTGGATTGCGCCTCGGCTGGATGGCGGCGCGGGCCCCATCCTTGCTTGAGCCGATCCGGGCGGTCAGAACGCTGTTCAATGCCTATGTTCCGGAGCCCGTCGATTTTCTCGCCAATCTTGCGCTCCGGCATGAGGAAACGATTCTTAAGCGCAACAGCCGGATCCTTGAGGCCGGCAAGCGCGCGACATCCGCCTTCATGACCCGGCACGGCAATCTCTTCGAGTGGACCGAGCCAAAAGCCGGTGTCCTCTCCTTCCCGCGCTGGACCGGTCCCGGCGGCACCAGCCGGCTCAGTCAGCGTCTGCTTACCGAGGCCAAGCTGGTTTGCGCGCCCAGTCTGTGTTTTGATGCCGGGGACCAGCATTTCCGGATCGGTCTCGCGCGACGCAACCTGCCGGACGCGCTGGAGCGACTGGACGGCTTTCTTGAGAGACTCTGACATGGCCGAAATCGAATATTTCTACGCAGCGCATTCCGCCTACGCCTATCTCGGCTCCAGGCGCTTCATGGAAATCGCGGCGGCGGCCGGGCGGACCATCGCGCACAAACCCTATGACCTGCGCGCCGGGATCGTAGGCGTCGGCTCCAAGACCATTGGCGAACGCACCGGGGGCCACCTCGAATACTTCTTCGGACGCGAGGTGGAACGCTGGTCGGAATATCGGAACGCTCCGGTGAAGAAACGACTGCCGACCCATCATTACAAGTCGATCACGCCGTCCAACACCATGCTGATCGCCGGACTGGTCAAGGGCCTCAACATCGACGAGCTCGCCCATGCGATGCTGGAACAGCATTGGCGCGACGATGTTGATCTCGCTGATGAAGGCACTCTGGCGAAGATCGCTCGCTCGGTCGGCATCGATCCAGCCCCTTTGTTTGCGATCAGCGGATCGAGAGAGGTGCTGGACATCTATGAGGCCAATACCCGGGAAGCGATCGAGCGCTCGGTCTTCGGCTCTCCCACCTATGGTGTGGATGGCGACATGTTCTACGGCCAGGACCGTCTCGAAATGGTCGAACGGGCGCTTGCAAGGCCATTCACCACGCGCCTGCCCGACTGAAGTCCATTCGCCGCCCCACTGAACGGCAAGCGCCATGGCCCCTGGTTTCCGCCGGGCATCCGCGGCGACGGTCTCATGCGCCTCGGCGCGTCACGTATCAAGCTCGGGAAACCGCTCAACGATCCGTTCGGGCGACGCGTGCACCCCGTAGGTTTTGAGCGGGACCGTACCGGTTGCACGAAACCCGTGCTTGACGTTGGGCGGCATGGCCAGGGTCGTTCCAGGGCCGATCTCGACCGTGCCCTCCACGCCTTCCATCCAGGCGATGCCGGTGCCCTCCAGCACGCTTACGACTTCCATGTAGGGATGAGAGTGGGTGCCGGTGGAATAGCCCGGAGGCGAGATCTGAACGCCGATGCGCACCGGGGTTGAGCCGTCCGCGTCGCCGACAATCGTCTGGTAGGTCGCGCCGTTCGGAAAGGCTTGCTTGGAAACCTCATCGAGCTTGATGATCGCCATGGCCGCCGCCTCCGCATCACTCTGACGCAAAAGGCTAACAGGTTCTCAGACCGATCGCCATCAAACGTCGTCGCGGATACCGTGCCAGATTTCGCGCCGCCACTTGAAGGCGATGCCCAGGCTGACCAGCAGACCGCCCACGGTATAGAGCGTCACCGTCGCCGGAAACCCGATGGTCTCGATCAGTTTTCCGGCCCCCAGCAGACCCAGCGGCAGCCCGTATACAGCGAGCATGCGAACGCCCATCACCAGCCCCCGATAGCGAACCTCGGCACTGGCCAGCAATGTCACGGCCATCGCGATCATCGACAGACTCTGGATATAGCCGGTCAGGAACAGGAAGGTCTGACCCGCGAGCTTGGCTTCGACCATGCCGAAGCCGAACAGCGCCACATGCATCAGCCAGATATTGATGATCATGAAGCGCGCCGGCCGGCGCCAGCCGCCGAGCATGGTCATGGTGAGCGAGCCGAGCAGCGCCCCGCCGGCATAGGAGGCGACGAGATGCGCCAACCCGTTCTCATCGACCAGGTAAATCTCCTTGGCGACATAGGGCAGGATGCCGTGAGAGATCGGAAAAATCGTCACATTGACCAGAAAGGCGAGCCACATCGCCGCCAGGATCATCGGCGTGGTCCAGACATAGCCGAAACCGCGCTTCAGATCGCCCAGCGGCGATGCTCGCGCCTCCCCCGCGTCGGCGCCCTGAGCACGCACCTTCGAAACGCCGAAGGTCAGCAGGAAGCTGGAGAGATGGAACACCGTGATCACCACATAGGCGGACCCGATGCCGAACTGCGAGAACAGCCCGGCGCCGATCAGCGCGCCGGCGATCCGCGCCGAGTCCATGGTCGTTCGCGACACCCCCATCCCGCTCATCAGCAGGCGCGAGGGCATGGTGTCGCCGATCAGCCCGTTGCGCATCACCAGATCGGACGGTCGGATCAATCCGGCGAAAAAGGCTATCACGAAGACATGCACCGGCGTCAGACTGTCGGTGATCGCGAAGCTCAGCAGGGTCGCGGCCAGGATCGAATAGAGCGCCCGCATGGTGCAGAGAACCGTGCGCCGCCCGAGCCGGTCCCCGAGGACACCGAAAATCGGTGCTATCAGCGTGCCGATGAACTGCATCGAGCCGTAAATGGTCAGCGCCAGCACCGATCCCGTCTCGACCAGGATGAACCACCCGAGTATCAGGGTCTCCATCTCGAACGCCCAGGAATTCAGCAGGTCCGCCGGCCACTGAAAGCGAAAACTCTTCACCTCGAAGGGTGAGAACACGGTTGGTTTTGACGCCTGGGACAAGGGAAGACCGGGGTGGGACGCGGGGACTCACACTTGACCATGCTTTCAGCCGAACGCAAAGCCGCATAGTCTTGTCCGTAACCGATTGCGAACCGCCTCGAAGGGAGCTCCCATGGCACGAGAAATAACGATGGCGCTGTTGGACGAGATCCAGGACGGCTTCAACAAACATGAAGTCGACGCCATTCTCTCGCATTTCACCGACGATTGTATCTGGCTGATGGCGCGCGGCCCGGACGCGCCGGAGGGCCGGCGCTGTACCGGCAAGGCGGAAATCGGGGCGGTGCTGCGTGCGCGCTACGCCGACATACCGGACATGCGCTGGGAGGAGATGCGCCACTGGATCGTCGATCAGAGCAAGGCGATCTCCGAATGGGTGGTGCGCGGCACACCCAAGGGCGGCGCGCCCTTCGAGTATACCGGCTGCGACTTGTGGGAATTCCGAGACGGTTACGTCACCAAGAAGGACACGTACTGGAAATATGTGGGGTGAGAGTGGCGCTCCGGAGTTTCGGGATTTCGCCTTGCGGGGACGACGGATACCACAAGCGATGTCTGAGAATTCGTCTACCGGGCCCATAGCTCGTATCCCCGACGCAGGTCGGGGTCCATGCCTGAAGCGGTAACCGCCGGGCGATGGCGGAGCACTTCAAGGTATCGTTGATCGTGATGAGCTAAGGGTCACGCGCAACGGTCTCAGGCGTCGGCCCCGACCTGCGTCGGGGATTCGGCCGAAGATTATAAGTGATCGGAGGTCTGGCGCCCCGAGATGCGGATCGCCTCCCTCACCCCCGCCGCTTCAAGGCCCGCAGATCAATCATTCCCGGTGCCTTGAGCGGGTCGGTGCCGGGCTCGAAGATCCGGTGCTTCTGGATCTTCTGCGAGCCCGTCTTCGGCAGATCCTCGACGAACATGATCCAGCCCGGCGGTTTGAAATAGGCCATCCGCTCGTTGCAATGATCGAACAGGCGGCGGGCCAGGGCGTCGCTCGCGACCACGCCCTCGGCAAGCACGATGCAGGCCAGTACTTCCTCTTCGCGGGTCTCGTCCGGGACCGCGAGGACGGCTACCTGCGCCACATCATCCAGAACCTGCAACGTGGCCTCGACCTCGGCGGCGGCGATGTTCTCACCGGAACGGCGGATGATGTTCTTCTTGCGGTCGACGAAATGCAGCATCCCGTCTTCCGCCCGCATGACGGTGTCGCCGGTATGGAACCAGCCACCGCGCCAGGCCTGCTCGGTCGCCGCCTCGTCCTTGAGATAGCCTGAAAATGCGCCGAGCCTCGGGGTTTCGGCGGAAAACCGCACAACCATCTCACCCGGCTCGCCGTCGGGCAGCGGTTTGTCGGCATCATCGCGGATCTCGACATCCAGACCAGGCACCGGCCGGCCCATCGCCCGGGTCCCGCGCTTGCGCGGCTCGCGGTTGGCGGCAAGAACCCGGCACATCTCGGTCATCCCCCAGACCTCGACCAAGGGAAAGCCGAACCGCTCCTCGAAGACCGGATGCAGGTCCGGCTCGACCCCCGCTCCGAAACCGAATGCGACCTTGTGCTCGCGCTCCAACGGGGTTTTCGGCTGATTCAGAAGCATCGGCGCGACGACGCCGAGATAGTGGATCACCGTCGCCCGGGTCTCGATCACATCGCGCCACCAGGAGCGCGGATGAAATCGGTCCGGCTGGATCTGGCAGGCTCCAATCAGCATCATGCCCAAAGTCGAAACCACGCCCGAATTCACGTGGTAAAGCGGCAGCGGATTGAATACCCGCTCGATACCGGGCCGGAAACGGAACAGCCCATCGAGATCGACGTACCAGGCACCACACATAAGCTCGTATTGGTGCGAGAGGATACAGCCCTTCGGCCGGCCCGTGGTACCTGAGGTATAGAGCAACTGGCTCTCGCTCGCCGGGCCGACGGGGGCACCGTCCGGACTGCTCTCACGCGACGGAAAGGCGGGGCCGCCGGCTTCGAAGCACCATGTCGGCAAGGCACGACCCAACTCGGCAATGGCGGCGGCGACGGTTTCGCGGTGGCGTTCCAGATGCACCACGAGCGCGGCATCGCTGTGGCCAAGCAGATAGGCCACTTCTCCGGCGCGGTAGTCCGGATTGATCGGCACGCACGAAATGCCGAGCGTGTTCAGGGCGAGGCGATGCAGGATGTGCTCCGGACGATTGTCCAGCGCCACCGCCACCCGGTGTCCCGCGCCGTACCCCGCATCCCGGTACCGCGCCGCGAGCGCCTCCACCGCCGCGGCCGCCTCGGCATAGCTGATTTCAATCCCCGCCTCGTGATAGCCCCGCGCCTCGGCAGCGGGCACGGCGATAAAGCCATGATCCGGATAGCGCTCGACCGTGGCGCGAAACGCATCGCCGATCGAAATGTCCATGATCCGGTCTAGCACCTTGCTCGCTCCGGACGCCGGCATCGTCAGGCACGCTCCATCGTATCGGTGAAGTGGACCGGTTTGCCGCTCGGCTCTCCCAGCACTTCGTCGTCGCGCATGACCACGGCGCCGCGCAACACCGTCGCCACCGGCCAGCCCGTCACGGTAACCCCGTCAAAGGGTGTCCAGCCGCATTTGCTCGCGATCCACTCGTCGGTGATCTCGCGTTTGGCGGCAAGGTCGACGAGCACAAGATCGGCGTCATAACCGACCGCGATCCGGCCCTTGCTGGCAATATTGAAGATCCGCTGCGGACCCGCGGCGGTGAGGTCCACCACCCGCTCCAGCGACAGCCGTCCGGCATTCATATGATCCAGCAGCAGGGGTAGCGAGGTCTGCACGCCGGGCATGCCGCTGGGGCTTGAGGGATAGGGTCTTTCCTTCTCCTCGATGGTGTGCGGGGCGTGGTCGGAGCCGAAGACGTCGACAATGCCGTTGCGCACCGCCGCCCACAGCCCCTCACGATGCGACGCGTCGCGCACCGGCGGGTTCTGCTGGGCGAAAGCGCCGAGCCGCTCATAGCATTCGGGCGCCGCCAGGGTGAGGTGATTCAAGGTTACCTCGACGGTGATCAGATCCTTGTGCTGGGCCAGGATATCCATTTCGTCGGCGGAGGAGATATGCAGCACATGCACCCGCCGCGCCGCCGCGCGGGCGAGCTTGACGATCCGCTTGGTGGCCCGCACCGCCGACTCCACGTCCCGCCAGTCGGGATGGGCAGACGGGCCTCCGGCGCCGGTGGCGATATCCTGGCGCGAGACCAGCCGGTCCTCGTCCTCGGCATGCACCGACACCCGGCGTGTGCCGTTGGCCAGCACGGCGGCGATCACGTCGTCGTCCTTGGCCAGCAGGGTGCCGGTGGAGCTGCCCATGAAGATCTTCACCCCAGCACAGCCGGGCAGCCTTTCGAGTGTCGCAAGCTGATCAGCATTCTCGTGATTGCCGCCCATGAAAAAGGCGTGATCGCACCAGGCGGTCGCGGCGGCGATATCGAGCTTCTGCTTCAGGGTCGCGGCATCGAGCGTCAGCGGGCTGGTGTTCGGCATCTCAAAGATCGAGGTGACGCCACCCTTGATCGCCGCCTTGGTCCCATGGGCGATATCCTCCTTGTGCTCCAGTCCGGGCTCCCGGAAATGCACCTGACTGTCGATCACCCCGGGCAGAACATGCAAACCCTTGGCATCCAAGGAACCGGCGCTTTTCGCGCCTGCAAGCGCGCCTATCGTGACGATCTTGCCGGCGGCAATACCGATATCGGCCTCCACGAGGCCGCCCGGGGTCATGACGCGCCCGTTTCTGATGACAAGATCAAGTGTTTCGGGCATGGCGGACTCGCTCCGGCTTGGTTTGCAGGACAGGTTGACCCAAGAGAATACCGTGGGGCCGAAAACGCAAGCCCCTGATGCCCCGGCTCGCTTGTACAAAAATATGCGGTCTACTAACGTATTCCATGTTCATCGCCCGCCGGGGAACCCAAGACAATGCCGAGCGACTCCAAGCCGAATGATCCCCCAGGCGCCCACGGCGCGGATGGTCGGGACCAACGTGCGCCGTCGAAGTTAAAGCTGGCACATGTTCCCGGCGGCTTCGCACGGCTATGGGGCACTTTCATTGCAACGGTGATCCTGTCGATCTTCACCCTGACGATCTACCGGTTCTGGGGTCTGACAAAGCTCCGAACCCTCCTCTGGTCGCGGGTTACGCTTCTCGGCGACCCGTTCGAATACACGGGCAACGGCTGGGAGCTTTTTGTCGGTTTCGTCAAGGTGATCTTCCTGTTCGTGCTGCCGGTAACGCTGATCCTCAGCGCGCTCAATTTTGCGTTTCAATCCATGGGTCTTTTTACGATCGGGCAAGTCGTCGGCTTCCTGACCGCCATCGGCTTTTACTGGATCTTCGAGGTTGCGGTGTTCCTCAGGTTTCGTTACCGCGCGAACCGGACAAGCTGGCGCGGGATACGCGCGCGGGTTTCCGGAAGCGCGACGCACTTTGCCTGGCGCGCCCTTCTGCTTGCGGCGGGCGTCGCGCTCACTCTTGGGCTGCTGTACCCATACGCCCACGCCTATTTCATGCGATACAAGCTGAATGCGCTCAGCTTCGGCGGATTGAAGGTTCACTCCACTTTCAGTTCCAGGACGCTGTGCGGAACCTTCATTCTTTGCGGGATCATGAGCATCGTGCTGATTTCCGCGATAACCTTTGGTCTGATGCTGATGGTGGGTCCGATGATGATGCTGCACTTTTCCGGTGGTCTGACGGAGACATCATTCAGTATCACAACGGTTTTATTGACGCTCCTGCCGACGGCGGCCGTCCTGCTACCCGCCGCTTGGTATTGGGCCAGATTCTATCGCGAAGCCGCGAAATCGGTCCGGATCGGGGAGCAACGGATCGACGTGGCATATGATGTCTATGGTTGGCGATTGGCACGCTACGCCTTGGGCAACTGGGCGATCATGATCTTCTCGCTCGGTCTTCTCTGGCCGATGACGTGGCTCCGCAAGATCGACCTGATCTGCGAGTGCCTGACGATCAACAAGGAGCTGCCGATTGAGCAAATGATGCAGGAAGCCCATGATCCAACCCAGGTGGGCGAGGAACTGGCCGGCGGGTTCGAGATTGTCTGAACACGCACGACGAGCGGACAGCGGCGCCTACTATTTCGATGGCCGGTCCCCGATCAAACACCTGGTTTCCATCAGTTTCGCCCGTGACGCGCTGACCATTTACCCGGCCGATGGCGGCGAACCGATTATCTGTCCTTATGGCCTCACCCGCCGGATCGAGCCCTTCACGCCACGCGAACATCTCGCGCTCCGGCCCAACGATGTCTCAGGCGCGCGCCTGGTGATCACCGACCCGGCGCTCATCGCTCAATTCCAGGCACACGCGCCGGAGATCTTCGCGCCGCCGTTTCTCAACCGCTCCCGGATCCTGCGCTGGAGCGCCATCGGCGCGACAATGCTCGCGGCGGTCCTGGTCTTCACTGTCGTCATTCCCGCCGCGACGGGCCTGTTCGCGTTCCTGGTGCCGGACACAATGAAGCGCTCGGTCGGGGCCTCGACGGTAAAGCAAGTGTTTGAGCCGCTGGGCCTCTGCACCGCCCCGAAAGGACAGGCGATCTTGGATACACTGACCGGCGACCTGGCGAGCCGCATCGGCCTAGACGCCGAGCTGAACATTCATGTGGCCAAGGTCCCGATCGTCAACGCCTTCGCGCTGCCTGGCCGGCATTTGGTTCTGACGCGGAAGCTCCTCGAAAAGGCCGAGAGCTCCGCCGAACTTGCCGCCGTGATCGCGCACGAACTGGGGCACGCGAAGCTCGGCCACCCGACAGAGGCCTATTTCAGGCGCGGACTGGTTTCGGCGGTGACGGACGCGCTTTTCGGCGGCGGCTTTGTTGCCGGCGGCATGGAGTCGGTCGCGGCGCTGGCCATCACTTTCGGCTATTCCCGCGAGGACGAGACCGCTGCCGATATCATCGCGATCAACGCCCTCAACGACGCTGAGATCACCGCCCAGGGCATGGTGGATTTCTTTTCCCGATCTTCGGAATCCGAAAGTGGTTTGGGCAATGTGCTGAACAAACTGGATTGGCTGTCCACGCATCCCAGCGACGGCGAACGCAGGAAGCGCGCGGCGGAGCTCGGCACAGGCCGCAATCAGGCGCTGTCGCCGGACGCCTGGCGCGCGCTCAAGGAAATTTGCGGGTAGACAGGCGACGAAAGAACTTGGCCCGGTGCTACAGTTTCTCGCCTCTGAGTTCCGCGCGCAGTTGTTTGATATGTAGGCGCGCGCCGAGGGACTGCGGGCTGATCTCCAGAACCTTCTCGAAGGCCTTGAGCGCGCTCTCCGGCTTGTTGATCGCCCGATAAATCAGTCCCAGGCCCGCCAGCGCGCCGAAATGTTTCGGCTCCAGCGCCAGGGTGCTTTCGATATCGCGCACCGAGCCCTCGAGATCCCCCATCAGGTAGAGCAGCGTCGCCCGCTTGTTCCAGCCCTCCGCGAAATCCGGCGCTTCGGAGATGATCCTGTTGAAGATCGCGAGCGATTCCGGGTACTCGCCCGGTACCATCCGGCTTTGGCCCGCCACCATGAGCGCGTCGATCTTAACGTCGTCGTGGCTGGTCCAGATTCCCCAGATCCGCTGCTCGATCTCGAAGGCGTCCTCCACATTGGCGGCACTTGCAAGCTTCGAGAACAGGCCCGGCAGCCGCGCGTCCTTCTGATCGGCCCGCGCGACCGCGGACGACAGGAGGAGAATGCTCAGCGCCAGGGTCAGGAGGATCCGCATCTGGGCAGTATGACTCGGAGTTTCCCGCGCGCCAATCCCGGGCCTTTAAGCGCTTTTAACAGGCCCCTTCGAGACGGGCCTAAGGGCCCTCCTCAGGGTGAGCGTAGGTGGTATGAGGGCTCACCCTGAGGAGGCGCGCCAGCGCCGTCTCGAAGGGTCCTGTCCACCAAGATCAGCCAAAGCTATTCCAGCCCCGCCGGCCTTGGGCCGCCGGTGGCCCAGTCCAGCAGTTCCACCGTGTGAACAACCGGAACCCCTGCACCGTCGCCCAGTTGTGTCATGCAACCGATATTGCCGGCGGCGATGATCTCCGGCCGGGTCGAGGCGATATTGGCGAGCTTGCGCGCTTTGAGACGCCCGGCGATCTCCGGCTGCAGAATGTTGTAGGTTCCGGCCGAGCCGCAGCACAGGTGGCCGTCCGGAACATCCTTGACCACGAATCCGGCGGCACGCAACAAGGCTTGGGGCGTGGTCTTGATCTTCTGGCCATGCTGCATGGAACAGGCCGAATGATAGGTCACCGCCTGGCCGGTCCGCACGGTAGGCGCGGCGAGGCCGAGTTCTTCCATGATCTCGGTGATGTCGCGGGTAATCGACGCAATATGAGCGGCCTTGGCGGCATAAGCCGGCTCCTCGCGGAACATCCAGCCATAGTCCTTGATGGTCGTCCCGCAGCCGGAGGCATTGACCACGACGGCATCTAGCCCGCGCAGCACCGCCTGATTGCTCCAGGCATCGATATTCGCCCGCGCCGCCGAAAGCGCCGGCGCCTCGTTGCCCATGTGATGATTGAGAGAACCGCAGCACCCGGCGCCGCCGGCAACCACGACTTCAACGCCATGCCGGGTCAGCAACCGGATGGTTGCCTCGTTGATGCTTGGCGCCAGCACCTTCTGCGCGCAGCCCGACAAAAGCGCCACCCGCGCGCGCTGCCTGCCTTCGGCGGGAAAGACCTGCGGCCGGTCGACCCGGCTCGGCGGCTGTATCACCGACGGCGCCAATCTCAGCATCGCGGCGAGCCGCCCCCCAAGGATCCTTCCAACCAGCGGCGCAAGCGGCTTTGCCAGCCATGCCCCGGCCAGCGCCGCGCGGAACAAAGTCGGTGACGGCAGGACCCGGGCAAGCAGAGCCCGGAGCAACCGGTCAAGTACGGGGCGGCGGAAAGTCTCCTCCACCCGTTTGCGGGCATGATCGACCAGGTGCATGTAATTCACACCGGACGGACAGGTGCTCATACAGGACAAGCAAGAGAGGCACCGGTCGAGATGCTTGGCGACCCGGGCGGTCGCCGGGCGGTCGTTCTCCAGCATGTCCTTTATCAGGTAGATCCGCCCGCGCGGGCTGTCGAGTTCATCGCCGAGCAGCACGAAGGTCGGACAGGTCGCGGTACAGAAGCCGCAATGAACACAAGAACGAAGGATCGCGTCGGCGGCCTTGATGTCCGGGTCGGCGAGTTGCGCCAGGGAGAAATGGGTCTGCATCGCCGCGCCTCTCAGCTTCCGGCCACCATGCGGCCCGGGTTCAGGATCCGTTTGGGATCAAAGCTGTCCTTGACCCGTCCGGACAGGGTCGCGAGCGCCGTGGGCTGCGGTTGAAAGACCGGCACGGCGGCCCGGATATCGACCGGAGCGCGCACCAGTGTCGCATGTCCGCCATGGCTCGCAATGGCAGCCCGTACCTCCCCGTGCCGGGTATCCCCACCTGCCGGTAGGGAAAGCCAGACAAGACCTCCGGACCAATCCAGAAAGCCCTCGGCGCCGTGGCTTTCCGCCAGGGCCGTCAAAATTCCGGAACCGGCGGAAGGCGGCACGGATATGCGCCAGATCAACCTGTCCGCCGGGTTCGCGAGATAGACCGCGTCCCGGATCTCGGACCATAAGGCGGCCGAATTCCGGCTGTGCAGTTCCTCAAGCACACCGAAATCGGCAAGCTCGTCCCGCAATTCCCGGCAGCGCTGTTCGACCGACGGCCCGAACCCCTCCAGGCGCAGTGCCGTGACCGAATTTCCCGCTCCCTGGACATAGAATACCGCCGAACGTGCCGCGATTGCGCCTGGCAGGAAGGCGGCGCCGGCCACCTCGTGGGACGAGTTCATCGCCGCCGCCATGGCCCGTGTCGCGGTCTCGCCGTCGAGCCCCAGCAGCAGCACGGTGTAGGTTTTCTCCGGCGCCGGCAGCACCTTGAAGGTCAGCTCGGTCACCACGGCCAGGGTGCCATACGACCCGGTGATCAGCTTGGAGAGATCGTAGCCGGTCACGTTCTTGACCACCCGGCCTCCGGACTTGAACGGCTCGCCGCGCCCGGAAACCGCGTTGAAGCCCAGCAAATGGTCCCGTGCCGCGCCTATCTTGATCCGCCTCGGCCCGGAGAGATTGCAGGCGAAGACGCCGCCGATGCTGCCGGCGCCCGCGGGCGATCCCAGAAGCGGCCCGAGGTCCATAGGCTCGAAGGCCAGCATCTGACCGCGTTCCGCCAGGGCCGCCTCGATTTCAGAGAGCGGTGTCGAGGGCTTAGCCGAAAGGATCAACTCCTCCGGCTCATAGAAATTGATGCCCGAGAGCGCCGACAGGTCCAGAGAGTGCTCGGCCTGCACGGGGCGGCCGAGCGTGCGCTTGCTGCCCCGCCCGACAACCTCCAGCGGCGCCTCCTCGGCGATCGCCCAGATGACCGCCTCGGCAACCTGTTTTTCGTCAATGGGCTTGAAGGTCGACGGCATCAGGCGGCAACCATCCTCAAAACCTCGGAATATCTGGAAACGGCGTCTTGCCCTGATGCACCACCATCCGGCCAAGCTCGGCGCAGCGGTGCAGCTTGGGGAACACCTTGCCCGGGTTGAGCAGGCCCTTGGCATCGAACGCGCATTTCACGCGCTGTTGCTGGTCGAGATCGACTTCGGTGAACATCTCGCCCATCAGGTCTCGCTTCTCGATCCCGACGCCATGCTCGCCGGTCAGCACCCCGCCCAATTCCACGCAGGCCTTCAGGATATCGCCGCCAAACGCCTCGGCGGTCTCGAGCTGGCCCGGCTGGTTGGCGTCGAACAGGATCAGCGGATGCAGGTTCCCGTCTCCGGCATGAAACACATTGGCCACGCGCAGTCCGTGCTTGTCAGACAATGCGCTCATCCGGCGCAGGATTTCCGGGAGCATTTTGCGCGGGATCGTGCCGTCCATGCACATATAATCCGGCGAGATCCGTCCCACGGCGGGAAAAGCCGACTTGCGTCCGGCCCAGAAGGCGTTGCGCTCATCCTCGTTCTCGCTCACCCGAAGCGAGGTCGCGCCATTGCCCTCGGCGATCTCACGCACCCGGCCGATCAGATAGTCGACCTCGACCTCGGGCCCATCCAGTTCGACAATCAGCAATGCCGCCGCGTCTCTCGGATAGCCGGTGCCGACGAAATCCTCCGCCGCGTTGATTGCCGGATTGTCCATCATCTCCATGCCGCCGGGGATTATGCCGGCGCCGATGATCTCGGCAACGCAGGTTCCCGCCGCCTCGCTGGTGGCAAATCCGACCAGCAGGGCGCGCGCCGTCGACGGTTTTTTCAAGATCCGCACAGTCACCTCGGTCACCACGCCGAGCAACCCCTCGGACCCGGTGATCAGACCAAGCAGATCATAACCTTCGGAATCCAGATGCTTGCCGCCGATCCGGATCACGTCGCCCTCAATGGTGACGAACTCGATCCCGAGCACGTTGTTGGTGGTCAGCCCGTATTTCAGGCAATGCACCCCGCCGGAATTCTCCGCGATATTACCGCCAATCGAACAGGCGATCTGGCTTGACGGGTCCGGGGCATAATAAAAGCCCGCATGCTGAACGGCGTGGGTGATGCCGAGATTGGTGACGCCGGGCTGAGTCACCACGGCGCGGTTCTCGAAATCGACATCCAGGATCCGGTTGAACTTTCCGAGCCCGAGCAACACCGCGTCGGCAAGCGGCAGGGCACCGCCCGAGAGCGACGTGCCGGCGCCGCGCGGCACCACCTTGACGCCCTCGCCATGACAGTAGCGCAGGATCTCCGCCACCTGTTCGGTCGTTTCCGGCAACACGACGATCATCGGCATCTGCCGGTATGCTGAGAGCCCGTCCGACTCATAGACCCGCATTTCATCCTCGTCGGCGATTACCCCTTCCCCGGGCACGATCTCGCGCAGCCGGGTGATGATCTCGCTTCGCTTGGCAAGCACGCTCTCGTCAGGCTTGGGCATCAGCATGGGCCGGCCTCCAAAGACACGGGCCAGAACGGCCACGGACCGGCGCTCAGCCTATCACATGGCAAGCACCACGCAGCCCCGCGGATCGTCCCATTCGTGAAGTTTTCGGAAAAATGCCGCAACAAACGGTAAAGGGCGGCGCGTCGCTTGACGGCCGCCCGGTCCTTCACGCGAACAACAATCAGCCTTGGCGCGCCTTGTAGCGCGGATTGACCTTGTTGATCACGAATACCCGGCCCTTGCGGCGGACAATGCGGCAATTGCGGTCCCGCGCCTTCAGGGTCTTCAGCGAATTTGCGACCTTCATGATCGTATCTCGTCCGGCTCGTGTCTCGTAAGGCGGCGGAACATAGCGACGCCGCCGGGAGGTGTCAACCGAATGCGCTGGACGCATCGGCCGGCGGGGGCTAAATCCGCCGCATTGCTTGAGGGAGAGGATGGGCGCGGCCCATGGCCCTGGAAGATGACAATCGCGCGGTTCGAGATCTCGACGGCCACACGTTCTATCTCCTGATCGAGGATGCCGGACGCGAGCTCGATTCCCGCATCCTCGTCGCGCATTGCCTGCTGGACCGCGGCGCCGAGGTCTGGATCGGCCAGCAATTGTGGTTTGCCCGCAACTTCGCCGCGCTCAAGCCCGGCGCGGTCCTTTTCAAGGGCAACAACATTGCGCAGGTTGCGAATATGCGCGCGGCGCGCCTCGCGGGGCACCGCACCGCCTCGATCGACGAGGAAATGTTCGGCCTGATCGACGCCAGCGGCAAGCGGCTGCATGATCCCCGCGCCGCGCTGCACTGTGACCTGTTCCTCGCTCAGGGCGCGATGCAGCGCGATGTCCTGCGCGACGGTCTCGGCATCGCGCCGGAAAAGATCAGAATCACCGGCAATCCCAGGACCGATTTGCTGCGGACACCGGTAAACGCGCATATCGACGCGGCCGCGAGCGAGATCCGGGCCCGGACCGGCCCCTTCATCCTGATCAACACCAATATCAGCGGGATCAACCCGCACGACCAGGATACCTACAACTATTACCGCCGATGCGTCGCTCTGAAGGCGATCGACCCGGATGATCCGAAAAGCTTGGAAAGCTTTCACCAGCTCTGCGCCTTCGAGACCGCGAACCTGCAGGCGATCACACGGTTCATCGCCGAGCTCCGAATCCTCGCGCCGACACGCAGGATCGTCATTCGCCCGCACCCGGCGGAAAATCCGAATTCCTGGCGCAACGCTCTTGCTTGCCATCCCGAGATCATGGTGGTCGAGGACAAGCGGCATCTCGCCTGGATCCGCGCCGCCGACGCGCTGGTGCACACGAGCTGCACGACGGGCTTCGAGGGAGCGTTGCTGGGCGCCCGCACGATCGGACTGGTTCCCGACCCGGGCAATCCGTTTTCAAGCCGCTATCTTTCGAATCTCGTCGGCGAAATTCATCACGACCCGAAAGCGGCCGCGCTGGCGCTGTCGGAAGAGCCGGTGAAGATTTCGGGCGATCTGAGCAGGATCGCTCCCCTGATCCATATCGACAACGCCGAGCCTGCGGCGCGCAAGATCGCGGATGCCCTTGCGGCGCTGAGCGCTTCGGCCGCGAGGAACCAGCGGCACGGACATGTCGCCGCGAATTTCCAGGCTTTTTCGCCCAACCAGAGACAGCAAAGCCAGATGACCGTGTCCGAGACCGATTTGCGTGCCCATATGAACCTTCTGGCGCGAGCGGCCGGTTCTCACACGAAGATCATCTTCGAGACCGTCAACCGGGACGTCTTCCGGCTGACAGCCATAACCGGAGGGACGCAATGAGGTCCAACCAGCATCCGGATTGGCACGCCATGGCGGTCGCCGAGGCGAGACGGAACGAACCGGTCCGCGCTTTCGAGCTCATTCGCCGCGAGATCCTTTTTGACCCGACCAGTGCCCGTGCGACCTGCGACGGTTTCAGCCTGGCGGCGCGCGCCGGGTTCGAGGGCGCCGGGAAGCTTGCGAACTGGTCCGTTTGCACCCATCCGGTATTCCTTGCCGCCTGGCGTCACCGGCTTGACCGGATCGACCTAACCACGGCTCCCGAGACGCGGAGATCGGCGCTTCGACGTGTCTCGATCCTAAGTCCCGACCGGGGCTCGGACCTCGCCGCCGCCGGCCAGGCTCTGATCGGTCTCAGCGACCATTCAGGTGCCGCCAAGGTGCTGGGCTGGGCAAGCCTGTTGCTTCGCTCCGACGTTTCAACTCTGTTCGCGCTTGCCCAAAGCCGGTTCCATTCCCGCGATCCGGCCGGCGGGCTCGCCGCGCTCGACCGCGCCAGCGCGTGTGGTCTGCCGCGTGAACAGGACTGCTTCTGGCGGGCCCGCTTGCTGATGGCGACGGGGCGCCACAACGAGGCCGACCGGCTCCTCGACGAGGCCGAGAGACTGGGCGGCGATCTTGCCCAGCGGTGCCGCATTCTGAGGCACACGGCACGGCCGGCGGATTTCGAGATCGCCGTCGCCAATGAGCGGAATCCCAACCTGTGATGGCGGGACGGCGGCGAGGTCGATAGACTGCGCACCGACCGACCACCGGAAGCCCGCCTGATGACCACCGCCAGAACACAAACCAATCACGTCAAGGGCCTCACGCTCGGGGTCATTGGGGTGCTGTTGTTGTCACCCGACACGCTGATCATCCGATTGGTGGACGCGGATGTTTGGACCTTCATCTCGTGGCGCGGCGCGCTGATGTTCCTTGGGATGCTGGTGATTCTCGTCCTCAGATTCGGAACCTCGGTCTTCGCGCGGATCTATGCGATCGGCTGGCTAGGGCTGCTGATTTCCCTGCTGTTCGCCTTGAATAACGTGTTTTTTCAGCTTTCGGTTCAAAACACGTCGGTCGCCAATACGCTGGTCATTCTCGCCACCGCCCCGCTTTTCGCCGCGCTGTTTTCGGTCGCATTCCTGCGCGAGCGGGTTCCCATGCGGACCTGGATCGCGGTGCTGGCATGCGCGCTCGGGGTGGCGATGGTGTTCATCGGCGAGCTTGAGACCGGAAACCTTTTCGGGACGACCGCCGCCGTGATCGGCGCCGTCGGCCTTGGCGTCCATTTCGTCCTGGTCCGGCTTGCGGACCCCGTCGATATGTCGCCGGCAATCGGCATCGCCGGGATTTTCATCGCCGCGATCGGCCTCGCACTAGCTTCCGATATCTATCTTGAACCGGTCCAGTTCGGTTACCTCGCGATCCTCGGACTGGTGCTGCTGCCACTCTCTTTCGTGTTCCTGACCCGGGCGCCGCGCTATATCCCGGCGCCGGAGGTGAGCCTGATCATCCTGCTGGAAACCATCCTCGGCCCGATCTGGGTCTGGCTTGCCATCCGCGAGGAGCCGTCGGTCCAGACACTTGCAGGCGGCGCGCTGATCATTGCGGTGTTGGCCGCCCATTCGTTCCTGAGCCTGCGGGACAGCCGCGCGGCAACCAGAGCCGCCAGGCTCGACGCCGCCGCCATGGCGCCGGCGGACTGACCCTTTGCGAAGAAGGCATGAGCCCATGAAGATCGTCGACGCGCATCATCATTTCTGGGATCTCGGCCGCAATTACTATCCCTGGCTCGCCGATCACGAGGAAAAGCACTTCTTCCTCGGCGACTATTCCGGGCTGAAGAAGAACTATCTGCCCACTGACTATCGCCGCGACGCCGAGGGATTCGACGTGGTCGCGACCGTCCATGTCGAGGCCGAATGGGACCGCGAGCGACAGGTCGCCGAAACCGCCTGGCTGCATGAGGTCAACGCAGCCCACGGCTTGCCGAGTGTCGTCGTCGGCCATGTCTGGCTTGCGGCGGAAAATTGCGAGGAGGTTCTGCGCGGGCACATGAAATACCCTCTGTTCCGGGGTGTGCGCTCCAAGCCCGTGACCTCGCTCAGCCCCGAGAGGATGACGCCTGGAGCGCCCGGAACCATTCAGGACCCGGCGTGGCGCAAGGGCCTCGCCCTGCTCGACGAACTCGACCTCACCTATGATCTGAGGGTTCCGTTCTGGCACCTGCCCGAAGCCGCCGAGGCGATCGGCGCGCATCCGTCGCTTCCGGTCGTGCTCAATCACACCGGCTTTCCTTGGGACAGAAGCGAGGCCGGGATCGCCGCCTGGCGCAAGGCGATGAAGGCGATCGCCGCTTGCCCCAACGTCATGCTCAAGATCTCGGAGCTGGGGCTCAAGGATGCCGCATGGACCGTCGAGAGCAATCGCGGCGTGGTGATGGACGCGCTCGAGATCTTCGGTGTTGAGCGGTGCATGTGGGCTTCCAACTTCCCGGTCGCCGGTCTGCGCATCGGCTACAAGGCGCAATTGGAGGGAATATTGGAGATCCTGAAGGATCTTCCCGCCGCCGCGCTGGACAAGATCTTCCACCGCAACGCGGCGGCGTTCTATCGCATTCCCCTCTAGCGGCTCCCGTCGGCGCGCGGTATCTGGCCGTCACTTCGCGGGCGGGCGGCCTTGTTTGGTTGGATCCGTGCTCGACAAGGCCAGCAAAGCCTCACCGAAGATATCTTCCGGCGGCCGGATCACCACGCGATTAATCCGCTGTTTCAGCGCCTTGGTCCCGGCCCCGTGTTCTGGCCACCCGGATTATTCCCGTGTTAGCTTTCAGCGAGTGGCGAGTTCCGACCGCCGGGGAGATCATGACCGCGCATTTTCTGATGAACCTTCGGCCCTGGAAGGTCGTGGCGGGGAACCGGTCGGTGGTGGTTCATGTCCGCACCGATGGTGTGACGCCGCGCTGGAGGCGGCTCACGCAACGGGAGGTCGAACAGCAGCAGGCTCTGGCGAAACGGCTTGGAGCCGCTCTCTTGCGCCTGCCCGCCTCGGCGGTCGACCGGGTCGAGATGGCCCGTTGAGAAGACGCCTAACCGGCTAGATCCACGATCCCCAGCACCACCAGATATCGAACGGTCTTGCCGAACCCCACGAGAACAACGAAAAGCCAGAAATTCACCCGCAAGATCCCCGCCACCAGGGTCAGGGGATCGCCGATCACCGGCAGCCAGGCGAACAGCAACGTCCAGACACCAAACCGATTGAACCACCGGCCGGCCCGATCCAAGGCCGCCGGCTTGACCGGAAACCAGCGCGCCTCGCGCCATCGCAGCAAAAACCGCCCGAGCAACCAGTTCACCACCGAGCCGAGCGTGTTGCCGGCACTGGCGGCAATCAGCAGCGCCCAAACATCGGCGCCCTCGGCGCGGAGGGTTCCGGCCAGGACCAGTTCCGATGCCGCCGGAAACAGCGTCGCGGCCAGCAGGGCCGAGAGGAACACGGCAAGAATATCCATGCGCCGAACCGCCTATCCCGTCGCTAAAAACCGCGAATAATCCGATGGTTCTTGCACCTCGTCGCATTGCAAGGCCTGATCGCCGGGCCTATCCTTACGGGCGACCGCACAGGGATGCCCGCCATGCCGCTCGATCTTCAGCACTCCGTCTGCCCCCACGACTGTCCAAGCACCTGCGCGCTCGAGATCGAACGCCTGAACGACCGCACCATCGGCCGGGTACGCGGCGCCGAGGCGAACAATTACACCCAGGGCGTGATTTGCGCCAAGGTCGCGCGCTATGCCGAGCGGGTGCATCACCCCGACCGTCTGATGAAACCGCTGGTCCGCACCGGCGCCAAGGGCGAGGGCCGGTTTGCCGAGGCAAGCTGGGACGAGGCGCTGGCCCGGGTCGCCGACGCCTTCAAGGCGAAGGCCGCCGAATACGGCAGCGAAACCGTCTGGCCCTATTATTTCGCCGGCACCATGGGTTTTGTGCAGCGCGACGGCATCAATCGCCTGCGCCATGTAATGAAATACTCCCGCCAGGCCATGACGATCTGCACCGAGCTGGTCAGCAACGGCTGGGCCGGCGGGGCCGGCGGTCCGATGGGTCCCGATCCTCGGGAAATGTCGGACTCGGATCTGATCATCATGTGGGGCGGCAATCCCGTCTCGACCCAGGTCAATGTGATGACCCACGTGACACGCGCCCGCAAGGAGCGCGGCGCGCGGTTTGTCGTTGTTGATGCCTATCGAAGCCCCACAGCCGAGGCGGCCGACGAACTGGTTCTGGTCAAGCCCGGCACCGATGGAGCCGTCGCCTGCGCGATCATTCACGTACTGTTCCGCGACGGTCTCGCCGATCGCGACTACATGGAGCGGTATACCGACAACTGGCGCGATCTCGAAGAGCATATCCGGTCGAGAACGCCGGCCTGGGCCGAGGAGATCAGCGGCGTTCCGGCCAGTCAGATCGAGACGCTGGCACGGCGGATCGGAAAGACCGACCGCACTTATATCCGCATCGGCTATGGCTTCTCGCGCTCGCGCAACGGGCCGGCTCAGGTGCACGCGGTTGCTTCCATCGCAGCGGTCGGCGGCAAGTTCAGGCATCGCGGCGGCGGAGCCTTCTGGTCGAACCGCGTGGTCTACAAATGGAACAAATCGGTGATCGAGGGCACCGACGCTGTGGACCTGTCAGTCCGAAGCCTCGACATGTCGCGGATCGGCCCCGTGCTGACCGGCGAGGACCCCGTGGTCCGCAAGGGGCCGCCGGTCACCGCAATGCTGATCCAGAACACCAACCCGGCGGCGGTCGCCCCTGACACACACCGGGTGCTGCGGGGACTGCGGCGCGAGGATCTGTTCCTTTGCGTGCACGAACAGTTCCTCACCGAGACGGCGCAGCTCGCCGACGTGGTCCTGCCGGCGACGACGTTTCTCGAGCACGACGACATCTATCAGGCCGGCGGCCAGATGCACATTCAGGTGCACAAGGCGGTGATCGAGGCGGCGGGGGAAACCCGCTCGAACCATTGGGTGATCTGCCAGCTTGCCGAGCGGCTGGGTGCCAAGCATCCGGGCTTCGAGATGAGCGAATGGGAGCTGATCGACCGGACCCTCGCCGATTCCGGCTGGCCGGGCGCCGACGAGATCCTTGCCAAGAAATGGCACGACATCCAGCCCAGCTTCGAGGAGTCCCATTTCCTGAACGGTTTTCCCACGCCCAGCGGCAAGTTCCGGTTCAGCGCGGATTGGTCTGCGATCGGGCCTCTCGGCGATCTTTTGCCGGCCTTGCCGGACCACTGCCGGACCATCGACGAGGCGAGCGCAGACCATCCATTCCGCATGATCACCTCGCCGGCCCGCAATTTTCTGAACACCAGTTTCACCGAAACCCCGACGAGCCGGCGCCGCGAGGGGCGGCCGACGGTCATGCTCCATCCCCAAGCGGCGGCGGCGCTCGGCATCGCGGACGGCGCCAGGGTGCGGATCGGCAACGGACAGGGCAACGTCGTGGTTCATGCCAAACTGTTCGACGGCGTCCAGCCTGACGTGGTTGTGGTCGAGAGTGTCTGGCCCAATTCCGCTTTCGAGGAAGGCGTCGGCATCAATGTCTTGATCAGCGCCGATGCCGGCCCGCCGAATGGCGGCGCGGTGTTCCATGACACCGCCGTGTGGTTGCGCAAGGCTTGATGATGCGCACTTTACCGCCGCATCGTGGGCGTCTAAGAGAACGTCTGATGGATTTTGAAGCGAGGATCCAACGGTGAGTCCGTCCGACGTCCCGTCCGCCGCGCCCGCCGGGCAATCCGCCGGCGGCGGTTCCCGCCCTGCGGCCACGATCATCGTGTTCGGGAATGAGAAAGGCGGTTCGGGAAAATCCACCACGGCGATGCATGTGATCGTCGGGCTGATGCGCCTTGGCTGCAAGGTCGGCTCTCTCGACCTGGACAGCCGGCAATGGACCCTCACCCGCTATCTTTCCAACCGGGCGCAGACGGTCAAGCGCGAGAAGCTGAGCCTGCCGATGCCCCAGCATGTGTTTCTGTCGCGCAGCGATCGGCCGGTTCGCGACGAAGCCGAGGCCGAGGACAAGGCGCGGCTTGAGGCGGTTCTCGCGAAGCTCGGCGCTCAAGTCGACTATATCGTCATCGACTGTCCGGGAACCGATACCTATCTCGGGCGCCTGGCCACATCCTTTGCGGATAAACTGGTCACGCCGGTGAACGACAGCTTTATCGATCTCGATCTTCTCGCCAATGTCGATGGTCGCT
The DNA here is from genome assembly GCA_038116915.1 of Alphaproteobacteria bacterium. GTDB lineage: Bacteria > Pseudomonadota > Alphaproteobacteria > Thalassobaculales > Thalassobaculaceae > JADHLJ01. Next base: position 8,823 of record JAYOEU010000010.1, on the reverse strand, counting down.
CGATCGCCGTTCAACGGCCCAGCGTCTATGCCGAAATGGTATGGGAACAGCGCAAGGTCCGCGCCAAGCGGGACGGCGGAACCATCGACTGGGTGGTATTGCGCAACAGGCTGTCCAGCATCAATGCCCGCAACAAGATCGACATGGGCAATGTGCTGGAGGAATTGTCCAAACGCGTCGGGTTCAGAATAGCGCCGGGTTTCGCCGAACGGGTGATTTTCCGGGAACTGTTCCTGCGCGGCCTGACCATGCTTGATACCTTCGAGATCGGCGAGTCCGGCAAGCCGAGGCTCAGTCACATCGCGGCCCGGCAGGAAGTCCGGGGTCTGATTAATGCGCTTCAGCTTCCCAACCGCGCGCCGACGGAGCAGCCCGAGACGTCAGAGGCGGATCAGGGTCCCGATTGAATAACGGGCCGGTCTAGATATCTCCCGCAAGTCGAATCAGGGCATCGCCCGCGAGTTCGAAATTCGCGGCATTGAACCGCCGGCCCCGGATGGTTTCGTAGAACGCCATCGCCTCGTCGTTGCTCGGCAGGCATTGCCAGGTGATCCAGGTCCCGTCGCGCTCCCGGCAAATGTGCGAGAGAGCCGCCATCATGGCGCGCCCCACGCCAAGCCTGCGGCATCCGGGTTCGACGAAAAGATCGATCATGTGCAGACCGGGTGCTCCGATACCGACATGGAACAAGTCCGCGTAGAGCGCGTATCCGACCAGATCACCCGGCGTCGCGCCCTCGCCATTCATCTCCGCGACAAGCGCCTCGAACCGTTTCCGCGCGCCAAAGCCATGGCGCCGGAAAGTTTCCGCATCGAAAGGCGGAGGCGGCTCGCCTTCATGGGCTGACAGCGCCGCCGCCATCTCGGCGACCCGGTCGCCGTCCGACGGCATGGCGGCGCGAATTGTGTAGCTTTTCACCCCGACACTCCTGCCTTCGAAACAGCTTTGGACGATGATGTCTGGATTTCCAGACGCTTCGTCCAACATAATAGACGGGTAAGCGACGAAACGGACATTATCATGACCGGGCGCGACGAAGATTTGAAGGATACCGGCGCGGGCACGCCACTTCGCCGCCGCGACGTTTCCTCGTCGTCGGAAATTGATGCCTTCATCGGCAAAACCAAGAAAACGCCACAGAACGAGATCGACGCCTTCATTGGCAAGGTGCGGCAAATGGCCTCGCCGGTGGGTGGCGGCAAGCGGGGTCGGCTGGTCTTCGCCATGGACGCAACCGCGAGCCGCGAGCCGAGTTGGGACCGTGCCTGCCACCTGCAGGGCGAAATGTTTCAGGAAACCGCCAACCTGGGCGGACTGGACATTCAATTGGCCTACTACAGGGGGTTCGGCGAGTTCCGCGCGACCGAATGGCTTTCGGATTCATCGAAGCTTCTGCGCGAGATGACCCGGGTTCATTGCCTCGGTGGGCAAACTCAGATCGAGCGCCTCCTGCAACACGCCATTGCCGAAACCCGCAAGGACCAGATCCAGGCGTTGGTGTTCGTCGGCGATGCGTTTGAGGAGGATATCGACAAGGTCTGTCATGCCGCCGGTGAACTCGGCATGCTGGGGGTGTCGGTATTCTGCTTTCATGAAGGTGGAGACATGATCGCCCAGCGCGGCTTGGAACAGGTCGCGCGGCTGACCAAGGGAGCGTACTGCCCTTTCGATGCCTCCAGCGCCAAACAATTGATAGAGCTTCTCGCCGCCGTCGCCGTCTATGCGGCCGGCGGCCGCCGGGCCCTTGAAAACCATGCCAAAAGCAAGGGCGGCGAGGCCCTTCGCCTGACCCACCAGATGCGGAAGTAGAGCACCGGCCATGCCCCTTCTCGTTCTCGGCATTTGCGTTGCGGTCGGCCTGGGTCTCGCCGGCTACTGGCTGCTGAACGCCAATCCCGCGACCATCCGCAAGGTCCTGAAGTGGGGCCTGATCGGAGCCGTCGTGCTGGGCATTCTCGCGCTGATCGCCCGGGGCAATCCGTCCTATCTCTGGACGGCCGGACTGTTCGTGATCCCGATGCTGCTGCGCTGGAGACGGATATCCCAGTATTTCCGCAACGCCGCGAAAACCGCGGCCGGACCTAGTCCCGGACAGACATCTTCCGTGCGCACCGAGCATCTCGAGATGACCCTCGACCACGATACCGGCGCGATGTCGGGCACGGTACTGAGCGGCTCGCATGCCGGCCGGGAGCTGTCGGAGCTGGCGCTGGATGACCTGCTCGACCTCCTGGCGGAATGCCGCGAAGATCCGCAATCCGTGCAATTGCTGGAAAGTTTCATCGACCGCGCGCACGGTGACGACTGGCGCCATTCCGAATCCAAGTCCGAGCATCGCTCCCAGGGACCGAGCGCCGCCGGGGGCACCATGAGCCGGGCGCAGGCGCTTGAAATTCTCGGCGTCGCGGAGGATGCCAGCGAGAAAGAGATCAGGGATGCGCATCGCCGGCTTATGCTGGCCAATCATCCGGATCGTGGCGGTTCGACATTTCTCGCCGCTCAGATTAACCAGGCCAAAGAGGTGCTCCTCGGCGCCGGCTGATGGCCCCATGAGGCTGTAGTTGGCTTCGAGCGCCGGATATGGCATTACCCGCTCCGGCGATGCCGTCGCACGCTGCCCGTCCGTGGCCCGGATTTTCCAGGAGTTTGCATGCCCGTTCCCGTTCGCAAGGCGATCTTTCCGGTTGGCGGTCTCGGCACCCGGTTTCTGCCCGCCACCAAGTCCATGCCCAAGGAAATGCTGCCGGTCGTCGACAAGCCGCTGATCCAATATGCGGTCGAGGAAGCCCGTGAGGCCGGCATAGAGCAATTCATCTTCGTGACCGGCCGCGGCAAGACCGCGATCGAAGATCATTTCGATCATGCATTCGAGCTCCAGGCGATGCTGGAGTCCCGGGCAAGGACCGAGGCTCTGTCGGTGGTGAAGGGCACAATCCCCAAGCCTGGTCAGATCGCCTATACCCGCCAGTTGGAACCGCTCGGTCTCGGCCACGCGGTTTGGTGCGCGCGCAACTTCGTGGGCATGGAACCGGTCGCGGTGTTGCTGGCCGACGATCTGATCCTCGCCGAAAAAGGCTGCCTCAAGCAGATGATCGAAGCCTATAACGAGGTCGGCGGCAACATGGTCGCGGTCATGGAAGTCCCCGATCAGGACGTGTCCTCCTATGGCGTGATCACACCCGGTGACATGCGGGACCGGCTGATCGAGGTGCGCGGGCTTGTCGAAAAACCCAAACAGGCCGATGCGCCCTCCAACCTTGCGGTGGTCGGCCGCTATATCATCCAGCCCAAGGTCTTCGAGGATCTCGGCCGCTTCGAGCGCGGCGCCGGTGGGGAAATTCAACTGACCGACTCGCTTTCCCGTCAGCTTGGCCTGCAGCCCTTCAACGGCTTCCAATTCGCCGGAAGGCGTTTCGATTGCGGCAGCAAGGTCGGCTTTCTCGAGGCCAATATCGCTTACGCCCTTGACCGGGAAGACATGCGGGACGATGTCTCGCGTATCCTCAATTCTTTCTCCTGAGCGAGTTTCCCCATGCGAATCGCGATGATCGGAACCGGATATGTCGGACTGGTAACCGGCGCCTGCTTTTCCGAGTTCGGGGTCGACGTCATCTGCGTCGACAAAGATGAAGTCAAGATCGACATGCTTCATCGCGGAGAAATTCCGATCTTCGAGCCTGGTCTGGACGATCTGGTCGCGAACAACGTGAGGGCGGGGCGCCTTACATTCACCACTGACCTGACCGCCGCGGTGGGCGACGCAGATGCAGTGTTCATCGCCGTCGGAACGCCGAGCCGTCGCGGCGACGGCCATGCCGACCTCAGCTATGTGCATGCTGCCGCCGAGGAGATTGCCCGCGCGATCAAGGGCTATACAGTGGTGGTGACGAAATCGACAGTCCCGGTCGGCACCGGACGCGAGGTCGCCGCGATTATCCGCAAGGCCCGCCCCGACGCGGATTTCGATGTCTGCTCGAACCCCGAATTTCTTCGCGAAGGCGCCGCGATCAACGATTTCATGCGCCCGGACCGTGTCGTCATCGGTGCGGATACCGACCGCGCCCGTCAGGTCATGCGCGAGCTGTACAGGCCGCTTTATCTGATCGAAACCCCCATCGTTTTCACCTCGCTGGAGACCAGTGAGCTCATCAAATATGCGGCAAACACATTCCTTGCGACCAAGATCACCTTCATCAACGAGGTCGCCGATCTGTGCGAAAAGGTCGGCGCCGATGTTCATGATGTCGCCCGGGGCATCGGGCTCGACGGCCGGATCGGACGCAAGTTCCTGCACCCTGGCCCGGGATATGGCGGTTCCTGCTTCCCGAAGGACACGCTCGCTCTAGTCCGTACGGCCCAGGAGGCTGGGGCTCCGTTGCGGATCATCGAAACCGTGGTGGACATCAACGACAAACGCAAGAAATCGATGGCGGCCAAGATCATCGAGGCCTGCGGCGGCGATGTGGCGGGCAAGACCATTGCGATCCTCGGCGTGACCTTCAAGCCCAACACCGATGACATGCGGGATTCGCCGAGCCTGGACATCATCCCGGCCTTGCAAAGTGCCGGCGCCTCGATCCGCGCCTATGACCCCGAGGGCATGGGAGAGGCGCGACAGCTCCTCCCTCGCGTCGCATGGTGCGACAATGCCTATCAAAGCATGGAAGGCGCCGATGCCGTGGCCCTGCTGACGGAATGGAACGAATTCCGGGGCCTAGACCTCGCGCGGGTCAAATCACTGCTCAAGGCGCCAATCATGGTCGATTTACGCAATATCTATAATCCGGATGAGATGAAGGCGGCCGGCTTCACCTATCGCTGTGTCGGCCGCGGCAAGGCCGGCAAGGGAGCCTCGGCATGAGCGACGCCCACGTTTTCCACCCCACGCTGTTGCGCGAATACGATATCCGCGGCGTGGTCGGCGACACCCTGTCCGAGGACGACGCCCGCGCGATCGGCCGAGCGTTCGGAACCCGGATCGTCGAAAACGGTGGGACCAGCGTCGCAACGGGCCGAGATGGGCGCCATAGCTCGCCTTCGATGGAGCAGGCGCTGGCCGAGGGCCTCGCATCTACCGGCCTCACCGTGCACAGGATCGGCGGCTGCGCAACGCCGGGACTGTATTTCGCGGTCCATCATCTGGGTGCCGGGGGCGGCGTGATGGTGACTGGATCGCACAATCCGCCGGACTATAACGGCTTCAAGATGATGATCGGAACCGGTCCGTTCTTTGGCGCGGATATTCAAGCCCTCGGTCCGCTGGCCAAAGGCGGAAAGCTTGCGAAGGGCACCGGCGCGCTCGTCAACGCTGATATAGCGGAAGCCTATGTATCGCGTCTTTTGCGGGACCACAGGAGCGGACGCCCGCTCTCGGTCGTTTGGGACTGCGGCAACGGCGCCGCCGGCCCGTCGACCGAGGCCTTGTGCGCGCGCCTGCCCGGCACTCACCGCATCCTGTATCCGGAAGTGGACGGGAATTTCCCGAACCATCACCCCGATCCGACGGTCGCCAAGAATTTGGAGGATCTGATCGAAACGGTCCGGCAAACCAAGGCGGATCTCGGAATCGCGTTCGACGGCGACGGCGACCGCATCGGCGTTGTCGATGACCAGGGCCGCATTCTGTGGGGCGATCAGTTGCTTGCGATCTGGGCCGAGGATGTGCTCGCCGAGCGCCCCGGCGCGACGATCATCGCCGATGTCAAGGCAAGCCAGTTCCTGTTCGACCGGGTCGCCGAGCTCGGCGGCTCTCCGGAAATGTGGAAAACCGGGCATTCGCTGATCAAAACCCGCATGGCAGAAACCGGCGCCCCGCTTGCGGGCGAAATGAGCGGCCATATCTTCTTCAAGGACAGATATTACGGATTCGACGATGCGCTCTATGCGGCGGTTCGTCTGATCGAGACCCTGAGCGCCCGCAAGGAAGCGCTGTCGGCGATCCGGGATCGGCTGCCACAGATGATGAATACCCCCGAGCTGCGCTTTTCGTGCTCGGAGGAGCGGAAATTCGGCGCCGTCGCGGATGTGAAACGCTGGCTAGAGGGTCGCCCGGGCATTGAAGTCTCGACGGTGGACGGAGTGCGGGTGCGGAATTCAAACGGCTGGTGGCTTCTGCGCGCCTCGAACACCCAGGACGTGCTGGTCGCGCGGTGCGAATCCGACACTCAAACAGGGCTGGACGCGCTCAAAGGCGATCTGTCCGAAGCTTTGCGCGCCGTCGGACTGGAACCACCGATATTCTGAGGTGAATGATTTTCAGTCGGGCGCGGAGGCAACCGTCACATCGCCCGGAACCGGAACACAAGGCAGATGCTTGGTCACCAGGATCGCACAGGCATCACGCGCTTCCACCTCGCGCAGTCCCATGATACGGGCCCGATAGATCGTGCCATGCCGCCGCTGCACCCGCTCCACCCGTTCACGGGCATGCCCCAGCGCGGGACCGAGATGATCGCGCGCGGTCGCGATGATCGCGCGGGCCGGCGGGGCACTTGAATAGGCGCCGACCTGGATCCCCCAATGCCGGACCACCACGGGCGAATCACCACGTTCTTCGGGAACGGGCGCACCCGCCTGTTCGAAAATTTCCCTGGGAATCGCGGTAGGGACCGTCACCGGCAGTGCAAAGGCGGGCGGGTGGCGGTCGGCCTGCCCGCTTGACGTCTCGCGTTGGTCCATCGCCGCAACGGACAATGGTGCGGCGTCGGTCTTTTCCTTCGTGTCGGAGGCCAGCAGCGAATCTTCGCTTGGCCGAGGCTCCGGCAAGGGCGGGGTCGGCAATTGAGCGATCATCGTCATCTTCTCGAAACCGCGATCGAGGATGTTGATCATGTGCCGGTCCCTGCGAGCCCCGGTTTTCCCACCGAAAACCACACCTATCAGTTGCTTTCCCTCACGCCTGACCGAGGCGACGAGATTGTAGCCGGAGGCATTGGTGTAGCCGGTCTTGATGCCCTCGGTGCCTTCATAGCGTTCCAGCAGTGTATTGTGATTCTTGTAGACACGGCCGTTGAACTGAAACTCGGTGGTCCGGAAATAAGGATAGTACCTCGGAAAGTCCCGGCGGATTGCGCGGGCCAATGTTACCATGTCGCGGGCTGTACTCACCTGCGCGCGATTCGGCAGACCGGAGGCATTGCGGAAAGTCGTCCTGGTCATGCCGAGCGCTTGCGCCTTGCGGGTCATTTTCTCGGCAAAGCGAAGTTCCGTCCCCGCCAGATTTTCCCCAATGGCCGTGGCCACGTCATTGGCTGATCGCGTGACCAGCGCCAATATCGCTTCATGAACAGTGATCGTCTGCCCCGGTTTCAAACCGAGTCTCGTCTGCGGCTGGCTCGAAGCGCGCTCGGAAATCTTGAGCGGAGTGTTGAGATTCCATTTCCCGCTCTTCAATGCCTCGAAGGTCATATAGAGCGTCATGATCTTGGTCAGGGAGGCCGGATATCTCTGTGTGTCGGCATTCTTGGCATAGAGTTCCATGCCGGTCTGGCCATCAACAACAAGCGACGCGTAACGCGCTTGCGCCGGGTTGCCGTGAAGAACACTGGCCCCAATAACGATCAGCGTTATAATGTTTGTGACCGCGGCACCGACCAAGGCGCTCCAGCGCGATGCGGCCCCCTTTTCCTCGGCTGCCCCAGTGACCAATCGTGTTCTCCTGGCGGTCCATTTCCCCTATGGATACGAGAATCATGCTAGCTCGCATCTCAAGACTTGTCTATAAGCCTCTGTAAAGAAAGATAGATAGAAGGCTCGCCAATAGACGTTGTCGCCTTCGCTATTGCAAAAATATTTTTTTGTGCACTGCAATATTTTCCCTTGACGATCCAGCTTTTCGGCTTATCTTTATGGCATGTTGCATCGCAGCATGAACGCGAGGCAGCCCCTTATCAACCCGCGCGGCGGTAAACCGGAAACCCGGGAAACGCGACGCCGGCAACCAGGAGCAAGAGCATGCCCACCAAAAAGACCAACGAAACAGTCCAGATGCCGGACTTCGAAACCGCCATCGCGCTCGGTCAGGAAACCGTTCAGCAGGTTTTCAAAGCCAGCGAACAGGTCATGGAAGCGGGCCAGAAGGTGGTCGGCAAGATCGACACCAAGAAGACCATGAAGATCGCCCGTGAGCAGTTGGAAACCGCCGGTAAGACCCTGTTCCCGGGCCAGGACCACATCACGAATTTCGGCATTGCCACCTTCGATGCCTATGCGACCGCGTTCGAAGCCTTTGCCCACGGCTCCGAGAAGATGGGAGCCGAATTCGCAGCTTTTGCCCGCAAGTCGATGGAGACCTCGGTCGAGAACGGCAAGACGCTGATGGCGTGCAAGTCGGTCAACGAAGCGTTCGACCTGCGCAACGAGATCACCCGCACGGCTTTCGACTCGATGGTCGCCGAGGGGGCCAAGCTGACCGAGTTGTCCTTCAAGACCGCAAGCGATAGCCTGGCGCCGATCCAGGACCACGCCCGTCAGGCCTTTGACAAGTTCGGCATGCGCGCCGCGTAAGCAGACGCACATTCGAAAAAAGGGCCCGGCCGTTCATTCGGCCGGGCCTTTTTGCGTCCGGAATCCGGATTTGCTCTGGCCCGTCCGCGCACGGGCATGGTTAGATTAGCGCTCTAGGGGGCTTTAATCGCCGTGTGAAAATCTCATATGATTAACAGACAGCAACCCATTGCATCATGAAGAAGGACAAGGCGTGATCCGCACGAAGACCATCATGAGCGGCGATGATCGCGACGGCGGCGGCAACCGCGGAAACACGGGCGTCGTCATCAAGCCCAAGATGAAAACAAAAAAGCCGTCGATGTACAAGGTCATCAT
>JAYOEU010000009.1:10433-47557 GCA_038116915.1 Alphaproteobacteria bacterium | reverse complement strand
TGCCGTTCAGGTTGGTGTCGATGACCGCGTTCCAGCCCTTCACCGAATAGTCGATTGCGGCCTGTGCGAACTGACCGCCGGCATTGTTCACCAGGTGATCGAGCCGCCCGAATCTTTCGTAAACCGCATCAAACAGGCGCCCGACCGCCTCGGGATCCCGGATGGTCATAGCCTGGGTCATCACCTCGGCGCCGAGCGAGCCGAGGAATGCGGCCGCGCCATTGAGGCGCTCCTCGTCCCGGGCGCAGATCACCAGCGTAGCGCCGAGTCTGGCGAACAGGCAGGCGATGGCGCGGCCAAGCCCCGTCGCCCCGCCGGAGACCAGCACCACCTGACCCTTGAACAGATCGTCGCGGTAGACCGTCGGGTGCGCCGCGAGCTCCGCATCGCTAAAGCCATAGGGGTTCGGATGCTCAGTCATTCCGTCGCTCCGGGGTTTTCAATCCAATCTTCAGACCGCATTCTAACCACCCGTATCCGCCCCGTCTCGGCATGAGACGGATATCACCGCCAGACACCTCCTCGGAGCCCGCGCGCATGAGTTACCAGATCGCCCTGGATGTCGGCGGCACCTTCACCGACGGCATCCTGCTGGACACCGCTTCCAACCGCATCCTGGTGGCTAAGGCGCTGACCACCCCGTCGGATCCGGGAGACGGCATCGCGGCGGTGGCGGAATCCCTCGTCACCCAGGCCCGCGCGCCCGAAAGCGGTTTCAACGGAAGCATCAGCCGGGTCGTTCACGGAACCACGCTGATCACCAACACCTTGCTGGAACGGCGCGGCGTGCCAACCGCCCTGATCGTCAGCGAGGGAACCCTGGACGCGCTCGATATCCGCCGGGAGCTGCGCTACGACATCTATGACCTAGCCATCGAATACCCGGCCCCCCTTGTCCCTCCGGAAGCCCGATTTGCCGTCCGGGGCCGGCTTGGACCGGGAGGCCAGGAATGGTCGGCGCTGTCGGCCGGGGACATGTCCGCGGCCGCCGCCGGCATCGCCGAGGGCGGCTATGAGGCGGTTGCGGTCTGTCTGTTGCACGCGGCTGTCGACGGGCGGCATGAGCGCAAGGTCGCCGACGCTCTCGCGAAAGCCCTGCCGGACGTGCCGGTTTCTCTCTCGAGCGAGATCGCGCCGGAAATCGGCGAGTACGAGCGGATGTCGACGGTGGCCGCCAACGCCTATGTCCAGCCGCTGGTGGAGACCTATCTCGCCACGCTGCGGGACCGCCTGAAGCAACTCGGCATCGAGGGTAGCATCGACATCATGCTGTCCAACGGCGCCTTCACACAGGCGGAGACCGCCGCGAGGGCACCGATCCGCATTCTCGAATCCGGGCCCGCCGGGGGTGTGCTCTCCGGCGTCAACTGCGCCCAGGTGGAGGGTGTCAGCCATGTGCTCGCCTTCGACATGGGCGGTACCACGGCCAAGGCCGGGATCGCCGTCGACGGCAAGCCCAACGTCACCCATGTCTTCGAGTTCGGCCGGGTTCAGCGCTTCAAGCGCGGCAGCGGCCTTCCCGCGGTCGCGCCCAGCATCGATCTGATCGAGATCGGCGCCGGCGGCGGCTCGCTCGCCCGACTGAACCCGCTTGGCCTGATGCAGGTCGGACCGCAAAGCGCCGGGGCGGAACCGGGTCCCGCCTGCTATGGCCTCGGCGGGACCGACGCGACCGTGACCGACGCGGACCTGGTGCTGGGCTACCTCGATCCCGACAACTTCCTGGGCGGCGCCATGACCCTGGATGTCGGGGCCGCGCGGACGGCGCTGGCGCGGATGGGGGAGCGGCTGGGTCTCGGGATCGAGGAAACCGCCTGGGGTATCCATGACATCGTCAACGAGAACATGGCCGGCGCGGCGCGGACCCACATCGCCGAACGCGGCCTCGACGCCCGGCGCTTTACCATGGTCGCGACCGGCGGCGCCGGACCGGTGCACGGCGTCGATGTCGCGCGGCGCCTCAGAATTTCGGAGATCATGAGCCCGATCGCCTCCGGCGTCGGCTCCTGCCTCGGCTTTCTCGCGGCGCCCGCCAGGGCTGACCGGTCGTGGAGCCGGGTGGAACGGCTGACGGAAATGGACGTGGCGGATCTCAATGGCCGGATCGAGGCCGCGGCCGGGTCCATTGGCGAGGAATTGGCCGGAAACGGCCTTGCCGCCGGCGAAATCCGGTGGCGGCTGTCGGCGGAGATCCGCTATCACGGCCAGGGCGACCGTGTCGAAGTGGTATTGGCGGAACCCGCACTCTCCCCGATTGATCCCGCGGGCGCCGCCGTGGTCTTCGAGGCGGAATACCGGCGGCTCTATGGCCGGGTGGTGCCGGGCGGGATCGCCGAGGCCGTCACCTGGCGACTGTCCGGCGGCTCCGAGAACACCGAGCGCCGCTATGCGCTCGCCGAAAGCTATGCCCGCGCGCGATCCGGCGCGCCGACCGGGGAACGGCGCCTCTATCTGCCCGCGACACGCGCCTACGAGACCGTCCCGGTCTACGAGCGCGCCCGCATCGCGCCGGGAACCAGGCTGGCTGCGCCGCTGGTGATCACCGAGCCGGAATCAACCCTGATCGTCGCCTATCCCGCCGGGGTTTCGGTTCTCGACTCCGGCACCGTGCATGTCTCGCTGGAGACCACGTCATGAGCACTAAAGCCCGCGCCGCTATCGATCCGATCACCCTCGAAATCCTTTGGACGCGGCTGACCAGCCTTGTCGACGAGGCCGCCGCCACCTTCGTGCGCACCTCTTTTTCCACCCTGGTGCGCGAAGCCAACGACTATGCGGTGGTGCTGATGGATAAGACCGGGCGCAACATCGCCCAGTCGAGCCAGTCAATCCCGTCCTTCATCTGCACCATGCCGGTGACCACCCGGCATTTTCTGAAGGAATTCGGCGCCGAGGGCATGGCCGAGGGGGATGCGTTTCTGACCAACGATCCCTGGCTCGGCACCGGGCATCTGAACGATGCCAGCATGGCGATGCCGCTGTTCCGCAAGGGCGTGTTGATCGGTTTCGCCGGTGTGGTCAGCCATCTGCCGGATATCGGTGGGCGGCTGCGCTCTCCTGGAAACAAGAACATCTTCGAGGAAGGCCTGCAGATCCCGCCGGTCCGCTTCCTGCGCGGGGGCGAGGCCGACGAGACGCTGGTCACCATGATCCGCCGCAACGTGCGGGTGCCGGACCAGACCATGGGCGATCTCTGGGCCCAGGTCGCCTGCTGCCGGCATCTGGGCGAGCGGCTCGCGGATCTGCTGGACGAGACCGGGGCCGATTTCGATGTCTTCGCGGACGAGGTGGTGAACCGGACCGAAGCCGCCATGCGCGCCGCCATCGCCGAGGTGCCGGACGGTACCTACCGCTATGTCATGGAAAATGACGGACCGAAGGAGATGCCCGGCGGTATCATCCGCATCGCCTGCGCGGTGACCGTGGCGGGTGACGAGATCACGGTCGACTATGCCGGCTCCTCCGACCAGGTGGCGCTTTCGATCAACACGGTGATGAACTACACCTTCGCCTATTCCGCCTACGCGCTGAAATCGATCTTCGCGCCCTGGATACCCAATTCCGAGGGCAGCTTCCTGCCGATCACCATCACGGCGCCGGAAGGCTCGATCCTCAATCCCCGCTATCCGGCCAGCACCGGCGCGCGCGGCATGATGGGGCATTTGCTGCCGCCGGCGATCTTCGGGGCGCTGGCCCAGGTGATCCCCGACAAGGTTCAGGCGGCGCCGGGCTCGCCGTCGAACTCGTTCCAGATCTCCAATGCGGGATCGGGCGCGCCCTGGGTGCTGATCGGGTTCGTCGGCGCCGGCCAGGGCGCCTCGGCGGCGGCGGACGGCACCTCGGCGATCAGCTTTCCAAGCAATCTCTCGAACTCGCCGATCGAGGCGATCGAGTCCCTCTCGCCCTTCCAGGTGACGAAGCGCGAGATCCGCCGGGGCTCCGGCGGCGCGGGCGCCCGGCGCGGCGGCGACGGCATCGCCTTCGAGATGAAGCTGCGCGGCGAGGAGCCGGCCACCGCCTCGGTCATCATGAACCGCACCCGAAGCCGGGCCCCGGGCCTCAACGGCGGCGAGGCGGGCGCGCTCGCCCTGCTTCAGGTGAACGGCAAGACGGTGGACAGCGCCGATCACCAGACCTTGATGCCGGGGGATACGCTGCTCATCGCAAGCGGCGGCGGCGGAGGGTTTGGGGAGGGGTAGCCGCCTCCATTACAAATCGTCATCCCGCCGGAAGGCGGGACCCATTCCGCGAATGTCAAAAGTTGCGGGATTCTTGCCAATGAGGTCCCTTTTGTTGCCATCCGAGGAATGGATCCCGCCTTCCGGCGGGATGACAACTTTGAGAGATCATCTTTCATCCACCAGCCGGATCGGCTTCTGGCGCTTCTCCACCTGCGTTGCCTCTGCGGTTCCGCCCGGCCCGACGATCTCCACCGCCACCGCGACACCAAGCCGCTGGCGGAGCAGGGCCGCGACGCGGTCCGCCAACCCGTCAGTGCCACCGCTTTTCGCCGTCTCGCAGACCACGGTCATCTCGTCCCGGCCGGCGACCGTCGCGACCCGGCAGACATATTCGCCGCCGAGCTCTGGGATCTCGCGCAGGATCGTGGCGATGCCCGTCGGATAGACATTGATGCCGCGCAGCTTGACCATGTTGTCGCTGCGGCCCTGGAAGCCGGCGAGACGGCGCAGGGAGAAGCCGAGGCCACCCTTGCCCGGCAGCACGGTTGAGACGTCCTTGGTATCGAAGCGGATCACCGGATAGACGCTGTCCTTGAACAACACCGTGTCGCAGATATTGCCGGGCTCGCCGTCCGGCAACGGCGCGCCGGTGTCCGGGTCGAGGATCTCGACCAGATGCGCATCCTCCCAGATATAGAGGCCGGAGCGGTCCGGGCCCTCGGCGGCGATGATGCCGGTGTCGCCGACCCCGTACCAGTCATAGGTCTCGGCCCCGCCCCAGGCGGCACGCATCGCCGCCCCACCATCCTCGGCGAGATGGCCCGAGATCATCCGGATCTTGAGGTCCCGGCCCGGCTCCAGCCCGGCGGCGCGCGCCACCTCGGCGAGCTTGAGGATATAATCCGCGAACCCGACGATCACCGTCGCGCCGAACCGGCGCATCAGTTCCACCTGCTGTTCCGAACGGGTCTCAAGCCCGGTTCCCGCCGGCAGCAGCAGGGCGTCGGTGTAGTGCAGGATGGTCTCGCGGATGTAGTGGCCGCCATTGACCATTCCGAAGCCATAGACCGAGTGCACCACATCGTCGGCCCGAAGTCCCTGGAGCAGATAGGCCCGGGCAAGCAGGGCGTTCTGAATCTCCCGGTCGCGCGGACCGTAGAAGATCGGCTGCGGCGCGCCGGTGGTGCCGCTGGTCGTGTGCATGACCACCCGCTCGCCGCCGGTCCATCCGCCTGGGCCGATGAAATCGCCGAAGGGCGGGTAGGCCTCGACGCTTTCCATGAGATCGGATTTGGAGAAAGCCGGAATTTTCCCGAGATCATCAAGGCCCCGGATGTCGCCAGGCTCCATACCCGCCGCGGACCAGCGCCGGCGATAGAACGGGTTTTCCCATCCGCGTTTCATCAGCGCCAGAAACCGGCGTTCCTGGAGGGCGCGGATCGCATCGCGGCTCGCCTTGGCGATGCCGTCCGAAAACGCGCCGCCGATCGGGTAGTCGACGAGGATGCGGGTCGGGTCGGCTTCGGTGAAATAGCGGCTCATGGGCGGGTGCCTCGCCAGACTGTCTGTGAAAGCTGGGTTTCCGCCATCCTCGGGCCAAGACGCGGGAGACGCAATGTCCCTATATCCACACCGGCCGATTTCGCTACATGGTGAGATGAAGTTTTGAGTTGGCGACTGGAAAGATCATGACCGGACCGTTTTGTATGCGAGTGTTGGTGGCGCTTCTGGCCATTTGCAGTATTCCCGCTTTATCCGTCAGTGCCGAGACGCCCCTGGAACGCGGCGCCAAACTGATGAAAGGCATCGTCGCCTGCGGCAATTGCCACACGCCGCAGACCCCGGACGGCCCCGACAGGTCGCGCGAGCTGGCCGGCGGCCCGCCGATCGTCGAGCCCGGCGTCTTCAAGGCATTTGCCCCGAACATCACCCCGGACACGGAAACCGGCATCGGCTCCTGGACCGATGCCCAGATCATCACGGCGATTCGCGAGGGCAAGCGCCCGGATGGCACCACATTGGGGCCGCCGATGCCCTTCGGCCTCTATCGCCACATCTCGGACGAGGACATGGCGGCGATCGTCGCCTATCTGCGCTCGGTCAAGCCGATAAGCTCAAAGAGCCCGAAATCGGAGTATTCCTTCCCCCTGCCGCCGGCCTGGGGACCGCCCGCGAAACCCGTCGCCCCGGTCTCGAAAAATAACCCGGTCGCCTATGGCGCCTATCTGGCGGGACCGCTTGGGCATTGCATCGAGTGTCACTCGACCCCCAACGACAAGGGTCAACCCGACATCGTGAACCATCTTGGCGCCGGCGGCGCGGCGTTTCACGGTCCCTGGGGAACCTCGGTCGCGCCGAACATCACGCCGACCGGGCTGTCCGGCTGGACCGATGTGCAGATCGTCGCCGCCATCACCCGAGGCGTGAGACCAGAAGGAAGCCGGTTGATGCCGCCGATGGGCGTGCGCTATTACGCCACTCTGTCAAAGACGGACCGCGCCGCGATCGTGGCGTATCTGAGGAGCTTGCCGGCGAAATAGGAGCGCCTGCCGCGGCGAAACCGCCTGGTTGATACTCAGGAAAGTGCTCCTGAAAATTCGCCGCGAAACATTTCTTGAATTGTTCGCGGAACGCTCCTAACTAATTCGCGCTACGGCCCGCTCGGCGGCATTGTGCCGACCCGGCCCTTTCGGCCGACACCGGAGTCCAGTGAAGCATCATCATCCCGGCGATCCCGCCAAATTCGGCTCACTCCTCGGCGTGGCGCCAGGAAACGTGCCTGTGTATTCCTCGGACTATCCCTCCGCCGACAGAACCGAATTGCCGACCCGTCAGGCTTACCGAAGCACGATCGACGGCATCTACATGGGCCATAAGTGGCAATGCGTCGAGTTTGCGCGGCGCTGGATGTACCTGAATAAGGGCTACATCTTCGAGGATATCGCGATGGCGTACGATATCTTCAGGCTGCGCTATGTCCGGATGGTGGCCGGGGGCGAACTTTTGCCCCTGAATTCCTTCCGCAACGGCGCCAAAAGGCCGCCGGAAACCGGCTCTCTGATCATCTGGAACGAAGGCGGCGACTTCGACGTGACAGGCCACGTTGCGGTTGTGACCGAACTGCTCACCGACCGGATCCGCATCGTCGAGCAGAATGTCGACCACATGGTCTGGCCGTCCGGCCAAACCTGGTCGAGGGAACTGCCCTTGCGCATCGACCATGACGGCGGTCACTGGCTCTCGTGTACGTTCCCGGGCTCCGAGATCCTCGGCTGGGTCATTCAGACCGACGACGCGGACGGCGCCGAGGACATCCGGGAGGCAGACCCGCGGCTGTTCATTCCGCAAGTCCGCAAACTGGCGGCGGCCCGATCGTCCGATCAGAGCTGGCTGGACACCTCCGATCCCGCGCAGGCCGCCTATATCGAGATGATGGGCGGCTGCAAACTGGCGGTCAACGAGGAGGACCAGGACACCTACTACCGCATCAGTGAATCGGCCTACCGGGAAATCCGTCGCGCGACCAATGAGCTGCACCGGATGTTCCTGCATGCCACCAATCTGGTTCTCGAGAATGACGAGTTGCTGCGCCGGTTCAATTTGCCGCCCGCCCTGTGGCCGCGGATCCATCAGTCCTGGAACAACCGGCGCAACCAGATGATCACCGGCCGCTTCGACTTCGCGCTCACCGAGCAGGGTCTGAAGGTATACGAGTACAACGCCGATTCCGCCTCCTGCCACATGGAATGCGGCTATATCCAGGAACGCTGGGCGGACCATTTCGGCTGCAACGACGGCTGGTGCGCCGGCTCCGACATGATCGAGGATCTGGTCGAGGCCTGGAACGAAAGCGGCGTCGACGACGTCCTGCACATCATGCAGGACCGGGATCTCGAGGAGACCTACCACGCCCTGTTCATGAAGGAAGCGATGGAGCGGGCCGGGATCACCTGCAAGATCATCAAGGGCACCTCCGGCCTGCAATGGGGCAATGACGGCTGGGTTCATGACGCCGACGACGTGCCGATCAAATGGGTCTGGAAGACCTGGGCCTGGGAGACCGCCCTCGACCAGATCCGTCACGACCTGGAAGACGACGACGAGAACCTCGCCTTGCATCGCACGATCGACAGGGCGACCCAGAAGCCGCGTCTGGTGGATGTGCTCCTGCGCGAGGAGGTGATGGTATTCGAACCGCTCTGGACGCTGATTCCCAGCAACAAGGCGATCCTTCCGGTGCTGTGGTCGATGTATCCGAACAACCGTTACCTTCTGGAGACCGCCTTCGATCTCAGCGACGAGATGAAGCGCGAGGGCTATGTCGTCAAACCGATCGTCGGGCGGTGCGGCGAAAACATCGCCATCTATGATCGTCACGACGACCTGGTCACCGAAACCTCGGGCAAGTTCGAGGAGCGCGACCAGATCTATCAGGAACTGTTCCGCCTGCCGAGAATCGGCGGACACAACGTCCAGATCGGCACGTTCTCGGTCGGCGGCTCCTATGCCGGCGCCTGTGCGCGAGTCGACCCGTCCCTGATCATCACGACCGACAGCGATATCCTGCCGTTGCGGATCGTTCCCGACGGCGAGTTTCTGGATCCCTGACGCCGGCTCGCGGCAAGCGGCCGGCGGACCGCCCTTAAATCCATTGAATTCCGCCAGTAAACCGGGTCATTCCTCGATCGCGGATAACCCTTTTGCGGGGTTTGGACGAACGCGGCGTCACCGCATGTATTTGGTGGAGATTTCTCTATTGAAAACCCGCCCGCTTGGTGACATATCACATGGTATTCAGGCGTGTGACAGCAACGACGGTTGGCGCGCGACGGCTGCCTGGATGTTCGGAACCACGAAAAAATGGACAAGGAGGTTGCTCCGTTCTCGGAGCCTCCCGACCGGAGTTTTCCGGTCCTAGACGCTCGTGTTCACGCACCGGTTCCGGTGCCCCTTTCGCCCTTCGAACCCATCAGAATTGACAAGCCGGCCCGTCTGTCATGCCTCAGCGGTCCGGCCGCCAAGGCGTTCCGGCTCCGGCATTTCCCGGATGTCTCGCCGGCCACCTGGAACGATTGGCGCTGGCAGATGCGCGCGCGCATCCGTTCGATCGGCGAGCTGGAACGCATCTTCACTCTATCCGCCGAGGAACGCGAAGCCGTTGCCTCGCGCGACGGCGGAATGCCGGTCGGGATCACGCCTTACTACGCCTCGGTGATGGATGCGGCCAACCCCCTCGATCCGATCCGTCGCACCCACATCCCGGTCGGGCAGGAATATATCCGCATGCCCGGCGAGGCGGACGACCCGTTGGGCGAAGATCATGACACGGCGGTCGCCGGCCTGGTTCACCGCTATCCCGACCGTGTCCTGTTCCTGACCACCGGCACCTGCTCCACCTACTGCCGCTATTGCACGCGATCCCGCATGGTCGGATCGCCCGGCGGCGAGTATCAGTTCTCGGTGCGCCAATGGGACAAGGCGCTGGCCTATATCGAAGCGCATCCGGAAATCCGGGATGTGCTTCTTTCGGGCGGCGACCCGCTTACCATCGCGGACGAAAAGCTCGACTACCTGCTGGGTCGCCTGCATGCGATCCCGCATGTGGAGTTCGTGCGGCTCGGCACCAAGGTTCCGACGGTCCTGCCGATGCGGATCACCAAGGACCTGGTCCGCATGCTGAAGCGGCACCATCCGCTTTGGATGAGCATCCACGCGACCCATCCGAACGAGCTGACCCCGGAGGTCACGGAAGCATATGGAAGGCTCGCGGATGCCGGCATCCCGCTCGGTTCCCAGACCGTGCTGCTGAAGGGGATCAACGACGATGTCGCGATCCTGAAATCGCTCTATCACGGACTGCTCAAGCGCCGTGTGAAGCCGTACTATCTCTATCAGTGCGATCCGATCACCGGATCGGCGCATTTCCACACACCGGTCTCCAAGGGTCTGGAAATCATCCAGGGGCTGCGCGGGCATACCACCGGCTATGCGGTTCCGACCTATGTGATCGACGCTCCCGGCGGTGGCGGCAAGATCCCGCTGCTGCCGAACTATGTGGTCGGCCGTGACGGCGAGGATCTGCTGTTGCGGAACTTCGAGGGGCGGATCTACCGCTACCCGGATCCCGACGGCTCCGTCGGCGCCGGCATGGAAAGAGCCGCGCCATGCTGATCGGACTCACCTATGATCTGAGAGACGACTACCGTGACATACCCGGTCTGACCGAAGAGGCACTGGCGGAGTTCGACAGCCCGGAGACCATCGCCGCCATCGAGGAGGCGCTCGGCTCTCTCGGCTACGCGACCCAACGGATCGGCAACATCCGGTCCCTCGCGGCGCGTCTGGTGGCCGGCGACCGGTGGGACATGGTCTTCAACATCGCCGAGGGCATCTACGGGCGCTCGCGCGAAGCGCAGGTTCCGGCGCTGCTGGAGGCCTACGGCATTCCCTACACCTTCTCCGATCCGCTGACGCAGTCCGTGACCTTGGACAAGGCGGTCGCCAAACGCCTTGCCCGTGATGCCGGCGTGATCACCGCTCCGTTCATCACCGTCGACGAGGAAACCGCCGGCCGGCCCTGTCTGCTCGCATTCCCGGTCTTCGTCAAACCAATCGCAGAGGGAACGGGCAAGGGATGCGAATTGACGTCCAAGGTCTGGAACAACGCGGCCTATCAGTCCGTGATCCAGGATCTGCGCTCCCGGTTCAATCAGCCGGTGATCGTCGAGCCCTATCTTCCGGGACGGGAATTCACGGTCGGCATCATCGGCACCGGTGCGGCGGCAAGGGTTATCGCCGTGCTGGAAGTCATCCTCCTGAGCGGCGCCGAGCCCGGTGTCTATTCCTATGTCAACAAGGAGGAATGCGAGACCAAGGTGCTCTACCAGCTGGCGCATGACGAGGAAGCCGAGGCGGCCGGCCGAACGGCGCTCGCCGCCTACCGTGCGCTGGGCTGCCGCGACGCCGCCCGGGTCGATCTTCGTTCCGACCGGCTCTTCGTGCCGCATTTCCTCGAGGTCAATACCGTCGCCGGCATGCATCCCAGCCATTCGGACCTGCCCATCCTGGCGGCGCAGGCCGGCCTTGGCTACCGCGATCTCATCGCCGGCATCATGGCCTCGGCCTGCGCGCGCCACGGTCTTGCGTTACCCGAGCCAACGCCGTCGGAGGTGGCGGCATGACGCCACCATTCATCCCGGTCCTGCACGGCGCGTTTCTGGATCGGTTGGATGAGATTGACACGGCTCGCACCGCCGAAGCCGTGGCGGACGCCCTGTCGCGCCTCGGTTACCAGAGCGATATCGTATCTCTCGCCGACGATCCGCGCGCGCTTCGGACTTTTGAAGCGCGGCGCCCGCACGCCGTCTTCAATCTCGTCGAATCAGTGCTTGGCGATCCGGTTCTCGTCGCGCTCGTTCCGCGCGCCCTGGACCGTCTGGGACTGCCCTACACCGGATGCGCGGCACGGCCGACCCGCCGGTGTGTCTCTAAGATCGCGAGCAAGCGTGCCTTGGTGCGGGCCTGCCTGCCGACTCCGGCCTGGTTCGAATCCGGCTCCGTCGCGCCCGGCGCGGGTTTGGTGATCGTTAAGTCGGACGCCGAACACGCGTCTTTCGGGATCGATGCGGGCTCGGTTGTTCCGCATCAGCGCGCCATGGAAGAAATCGCCGCCCGCGAAGACCGTTTCGGCGGCTGGTTTTTCGCCGAATCCTATATCGAGGGACGCGAATTCAATCTCTCGCTCCTTGAGGGGCCGACCGGCCCCGAGGTCCTGCCGGCGGCTGAGATCGAGTTTCTCGATTTCCCTCGGGAGCGTCCGAAAATCGTCGATTTCGACGCGAAATGGCGCGAAGAGTCGCACGCTTACAGACACACGCCCCGCCGGTTCAACTTCCCGCCCTGCGACAAGCCTCTGCTGGCAAAGCTGACGCACCTCGCCCGGCGCGCCTGGCGGGTATTCGAGCTGACGGGCTATGCCCGCGTCGATTTCCGCGTCGATGCCGGTGGGACCCCCTGGATTCTGGAAGTGAACACGAATCCCTGCCTCGCGCCCGATGCCGGCTTCTTCGCGGCGGCGGAACGGGCCGGCATGGACTATGACGCGATGATCGCAAACATTGTGACCACGGCGACGCGGCGGCGCCTCGGAAAGGCCGCCTGATGTTCCGCATTCGCAAGGTCATGGACAGCCGGGCGCCGGGCAACGCGGCGGCCGTCGCCGAGGCGCAAGCGATCCTGCACTCGCAATTCTCGGGCATGGATCCGGACGAGATCGAAAAACTGCCGCAGAAACTCGCCGACCCGTTTACCCATCAGTTCCTCGCCCAAATGTTCGTCGCCGAGGACGGGCGCTCGCGGGTGCGGGCCGCTGCGCTGCTGTTGCACGACCCCCGGTTGGCCTTCGCGTATCTCGACATGATCGCGACCATCCCGACCGCGCGGAGCGGGTCCGGAATCGGTGGCGCGCTGTACGAACGCATTCGCCAGGAAGCCTCGGAACTCAACGCCAAGGGCCTCTATTTCGAATGCCTGCCTGACGATCCGGACACCAGCCCGGACCCGGCAACGCGCCGGCAGAACGCGCAGCGGCTGAAGTTTTACGAACGCTTCGGCGCGTTTCCGATACTGGGGACGGCCTACCAGGCCCCGATTTCGCCGGGCGACACCGATATGCCCTTCCTTGTCTTCGACGGGCTTGGCAAACACGAATTGCCCAGCGCGCAGGACCTTCGTGAGATCACCCGGGCGATCCTGGAGCGCAAATACCGTGATCTGTGCCCGCCCGACTATGTCGCCATGGTGCTGGACTCGATCCGCGACGGCATGTTCGCGCCGCGCCCCGCACGGTACGTCCGGCCCGGCCCGGCGGCCGACCCGGCTCCCGGCCGTCGCCCGATACCGGTGATCGTCAACGACAAGCACGATATTCACCACATCCGCGAGCGAGGGTATGTCGAAAGCCCGGTGCGCATTCCAGCCATCGCGTCGGAGCGCGAGAAAACCGGCCTGTTCGCCACGACACAGCCCCGCCACTTCGGCGACCGCTGGGTGCGCGAAGTCCACGATCCGGGCCTGGTCGACTATTTGGAGCGCGCCTGTCTTGAGGCGCCCGAGAAGAAATCGATCTATCCCTATGTCTTTCCGGCGCGCAATGCCGCGCGGCGGCCGAAGGAACGCTCGGTCCTTGCCGGATACTGGTGCATCGACACCTTCACTCCCCTGAACCGCAACGCCTGGCCGGCGGCCCGGCGGGCGGTGGATTGCGCGCTGACCGCCGCCGACCTGGTTCTCAACGGCGCCCCTGCCGCCTATGCCCTCGTCCGGCCGCCGGGACATCACGCCGAGCGGCGCACCTTCGGAGGATTCTGCTATCTCTGCAACGGCGCCATCGCCGCCAATTATCTGGCGCGGTTCGGTCGCGTGGCGATCCTCGACATCGACTATCACCATGGCAACGGTCAGCAGGACATCTTCTATGAGCGCGCCGATGTGTTGACGGTGTCGATCCATGGCGACCCGAGTTTCGCCTACCCCTATTTCACCGGATTCCGGGGTGAGACCGGCCGCAACGCCGGCGCCGGCTTCAACCTCAACCTGCCGCTGCCCGAGACGGTCACGCCCGAGATGTACCGCGAGACGCTGACCAAGGCGCTTGACCGCATACGCGAGTTCGGTCCCACCCATCTGGTGCTTTCCCTCGGGTTCGATACCGGCCGAGGCGATCCGACCGGGACCTGGGCGAACCGGCCCACCGATTTCCACCGCATCGGCGAGATGATCGGCGATGCCGGCTATCCGACCGTGATCATTCAGGAGGGTGGCTACCGCATGCGGACGATCGGCGCCAATGCCCGCGAATTCTTCCGCGGTCTGTCGGAAGGCCAGGAACGGGTCCGCCGGAATCCCCGGCAACCCGCGAAACGGCATGACGGGAGGGGCCGGACCACTTGGCGCAACTCGGTTCGAGCCTCCGATCCGCAGCGTCTCAGACAACTGGTTGCCGCGACCGGAAAATTCTCGGCCGAGGAAACCGCCATCGCCGAGGAACTCGGCGCCGAACGGATCGCCCGCGGCCGGGCATCCGGCTACGAGTTCGTCCTCGTCGAGCAGGGCGACACGCTTCTGGGTTTCGCCTGTTTCGGACGCATTCCCGGCTCCGAGACGAGTTGGGATCTCTACTGGATCGCCGTGCATCCGGATCATCAGGGCAAGGGGCTGGGCGGCCAGATCCTCGCCCGCTCCGAAACCGCGATGCACCGCGCCGGCGCCGAGCAGGTTTTCGTCGATACCTCGACGGTTGAGCTCTACGAGCCGACCCGCCGCTTCTATCAGTCGAAGGGCTACGTGCTCGCGGCGGAGTTCGCCGACTTCTACCGGCCGGGCGACGGCAAGGCCATCTTCCGTAAGGGATTGAGTGCATGAGGAGTCACGGACTTGAAATCCGGGCCGTCCCGGGCAAGGGCCGGGGCGTCTTCGCCACCACTGCCTTTGCCACGGGAGATCTTCTGGAAACCGCGCCGACGATCCCGCTGGGCGCGGCGGACGCCAAGGCGATGATCGGCACGATCGTGGACGACTATTACTTCGCGCACCCCGAAAGCGAAGCCGAGGGTCTGGTGGTCATGGGCCTGGCCATGCTCTGCAATCATTCCGAGACGCCGAACGTCGATACCGAGTATCGTCACGATGAGAAGACCGGCTGGCTTGTCGAACTGCGCGCCAATCGGGCGATTCCTCCAGGCGAAGAAATCTGCCGCCGCTATGCCTGTACCCTCTGGTTCGATCCGGTGGATTGAAGGCCTAGCGGGCACGTTTAAAGAAAGGTGTTTCCGCTCCTCGAATTCAGGAGTATTGAGCGTGCCGGTTCGCAACAATTATACGGCGGGTTTGGCCAGCACCCGCGTTCCGCGCATCGCACAAAGATCCTGACGGGTCGGAGTACCTCCTAGATGTCGATCACACGTCGTGCGTTTCTGAAGACTGCGGCGGCAGCCTTGCCCGCCCTTGCCGCGACGCGCGTGTCGATTGCCGCCACCAAACCCGCGACCTGGGATTTCGGCGCAGTGATGGATATGGCCGAGGCTCTGTCCCGCGCTCCGCACTCGGACCCTCAGATCGCGTTGCCGGCCTCCTTGGAGTCGATGACATACGATCAGTATCAAAATATCCAATTCAAGCCGGAAAAGGCGCTCTTCAAGGATGCCAACTCGGCTTTCACGGTCGATCTGTTTCATTCCGGATTCAATTTCCACACGCCTGTCGGGATCGACCTTGTGGAAAACGACATCGCCCGCGCCTTGCCGTTCAATACCGAGTTGTTCGACTACGGATCGCTGACGGCGCCTGCGAAAAACGCCTCCAACCTATACTTCTCCGGCTTCCGGGCGCGGAACGCATTCAACCGGCCGGACGTTATGGACGAGTTCGTGGTCTTCCATGGTGCCAGCTATTTTCGTGCGATCGCCAAGGGACAGCACTACGGTCTTTCGGCGCGTGGTCTGGCGCTTAACACGGCGGAACAAAGTGGCGAGGAATTTCCACGGTTCAGGCGCTTCTGGCTGATACGGCCGCAGCCTGGGGCGAACAGCATGGTGGCCTTCGCTCTGCTCGACAGCCCATCCACCACGGGCGCCTACCGGTTTACTCTTCGGCCGGGCGAGACCACCATCACCGATGTCGAACTGGTCCTGTTTCCCCGAGTGGATTTAAACAAGGTGGGCCTCGCGCCACTGACGTCGATGTTCATGTTCAATGGCCTGGCACGGTCGGGACATGATGATTCTCGACCGGCCGTCCATGATTCCAACGGATTGCAAATTCTGACGGGAACGGGGGAGCGGATCCTGCGGCCGTTGGCGAACCCGTCACGGCTTCAGGTCTCGGCGTTTCTCGACCGCAACCCCCGCGGTTTCGGTCTGGTGCAACGCGCGCGTGCGTTCTCGGAGTATCAGGACATTGATTCCCGGTTCGAACTTAGG
This sequence comes from Alphaproteobacteria bacterium, assembly GCA_038116915.1. Lineage (GTDB taxonomy): Bacteria > Pseudomonadota > Alphaproteobacteria > Thalassobaculales > Thalassobaculaceae > JADHLJ01. Next base: position 31,398 of record JAYOEU010000009.1, on the reverse strand, counting down.
CCTTCAACCTGGGTCGAGCCGATCGGAGACTGGGGAGCCGGCGCGCTGATTCTGGTTGAAATTCCAAGCGACGAAGAGACGAACGACAACATCGTCGCCTTCTGGAGACCGAATGAGACGATCCGCGCCAACCGGCCCTACAACCTGACCTACAGGCTGCACTGGTGCGATACACCGCCTGATCCGGCGCCACTTGCCAAGGCCGTGACGTCACGCGGAGGCCTCAGTTTCGACAAGAAGCGGCGGCAATTCGTCGTGGATTTCGCGGACATGCCTGCCGCGGGATCCGAGCCCGAGGTTTCGACATTCGCCTCGGCGGGAAAAATCTCCAACGTTGCCGGTCGCCACAATCCGTTCGGCAAGACCTTTCGAGTGACCTTCGAACTCGATACCGGCGACGAAAGTCTGATCGAGCTCAGGTTGGCGCTGATCCAAGCCGGCCGTCCGATCAGTGAAACATGGCTGTACCGATGGACCCGTCCGTAGCCGTTCGTGAATCAAGAGCCATCACGTCGCATCTGAGCGCGGTTCCTCCCCGCGCTCCGCTCGCGATGCCGACGCAGGATCTTGATTCAGCCCGGGCGGCACGTTCCACCGGCGCGGTTGACTGGCGGATACGCCTCGCGCGGCTGATTTCCTTCGGCGGCGCCGCCGCCATGACTGCCGCCGCCACCCATCAGATGATTAAAGCGGTAGCGGTCGGCGAGATTACCGGCCTGCAGGCGGTGCTGGTCATTCTCTTTTCCGTCACCTTCGGATGGATCGCGTTGGCCGCCACGACCGCGCTGGCCGGGCTGCTGCCGGGAACCCGCCCGAAGACCGCCGCCGCGTCGGATTTCGGCATGACGTGCCTTGCCATGCCGGTCTACAACGAGGATGCGGCCGCGACCACTGCGGCGCTGCTAACAATGGGAAAGGACCTTGCCAGCCTTGGGCAAGCCGCGCGGTTCGAGATCTTCATCCTTTCCGACACCACGGATCCCGACGCCTGGGTCCGGGAAACGGCGGCCGTCGCGCGACTCCGTTCGCTTCTCGCCGGCACAATAGCGGTCTGGTACCGGCACCGGGCGGAAAACCTGGACCGCAAATCCGGAAACCTGCGGGAATTCGTCGAGCGTTGGGGCGCGCGGTACGATGCGCTGGTCGTCTTGGATGCCGACAGCCTGATGGCGGGGGAAACACTGGTCGCCCTCCGGGACCGTCTCGCCGCTGACGAGCAAGCCGGACTGATCCAGACCGTACCCTCTCTGATCGAAGGCGCGACGGTTTTCGCCCGGATGCAGCAATTCGCCGGCGCCGTCGCCGGCCCGGTTGTCGCCAATGGCCTCGCCGCCTGGCAAGGCGAGGACGGAAACTATTGGGGACACAACGCCATCATACGGACCCGGGCATTCGCCGAAGCCTGCGGCCTGCCGCACCTCAAGGGACGCAGGCCGTTCGGCGGCACGATCATGAGCCACGATTTCGTCGAAGCCGCCCTCATGCGCCGGGCCGGGTGGAAAGTCGTGATGGCGCCGGATCTGGGAGGGTCCTGGGAGCGGCCGCCCCCCTCGCTCACCGACACGGCGATCCGGGACCGGCGTTGGACACAAGGCAATCTCCAGCACCTCGCGGTTATCGGTGCCAAGCGGCTCGCCTGGCCGAGCCGGATGCATTTCGCCATGGGTGTCATGAGCTACATTGCCTCGCCGCTTTGGCTGCTTCTGATCGGCGTCGGCCTGACCCTGGTGACGCAAGCCAGCATCCTCAGGCCGAAATACTTCACCGAAGCCTTCCAATTGTTCCCCACATGGCCGCGGTTCGACAGCGAACGCATGCTCTGGATCTTCGGGCTAACGATGCTCGCCTTGTTTCTGCCCAAGATCATCGGCCTCATCCGGCAGGTCGTCTCCCTCTGCGCTCAGGCATCCTGGCGGCAGCTGCTTCTGATTTTTCCAAGCTGGGCCCTGGAGATCGTGCTTTCGGGACTGATGGCCCCCATCCTCATGCTGATCCAGTCCAGGCATGTCTGGGACATCCTGCGGGGACGCGATTCAGGCTGGGCCCCGCAGCGCCGCGACGCCGGCTCGCTCAGTTTTCTTGACGCATTGGCGAACCATACCGGACACACCTTGTTCGGGCTCGTCGTGTTCATCGCGATGCTTTTCATCTCGCCGAAAGTCGCCGCCTGGCTATCGCCGATTCTCGCCGGCTGGTTGCTTGCGGTTCCGATATCCTGGGCCAGCGGCGACCCGAGGATCGGGCATTGGATCAAGCGGACCGGTCTTTTCACCACAACCGACGAATCAAACCCGCCGGAACCGCTGATCAAGGCCCGGGACGCCCGAATTTCAGCAAGAGCCGATCTCGACGGAATTTCACTGGAAACACTTCTTGGCGATGCTATCGGGGCGGATCAGCATTTTACGCTATCAGGAGAGGGCAAGCGCCATATCCCGGGCACGCCGGACATCTCGCTCCTGACCTCGGCCGCGAAAATCACCGAAGCCACATCGCGCGCCGAAGCCCTGGGCTGGTTCAATACGGCGGAAAGGATGGCCTTGTTGCGGGATCGCAACCTGTTCGACAGGCTCGCCAGCCTTACAGCGGCGGAGCCCCCCGATAATACCGGCTCTCAACTGCCCCAGGTCCGGAAGTCGCCGGTATCGATATGAATGAACTTTGCCCTTGAGTACTTACCAACCCCGCCACGCTTCAGGCTGAGCGCGGCGCGGGCCATTTCGTCTACCGTGCGGGTCTTCAATCGAACGTCGATCGCCCGGCCCTCCAGGTGCAGACTCCGCTTCGCACCACCTTTGCCCTTGGCGAGCAGGAGCGCGTTGGAGCGCGGGGAGCGGTAACCGCACACAATCCCGGCGGTCTCGCGAATCCGCAACTTTTCCAACAAGGCGTGAAGATAATCGAGGACCTGCGGATCAATCGGATGCGTCGTTCCATCCCGATAGTCCCGCAGCAGAAAGTCGATTTGCCGCAGGGCCTCGGGGATATAGTTTTCACCGTCGTAGTAAACGAGGTTCACGGATTCGTCGGAGTGCAGATGCTGTAGGCGGAGTTTTCTTTCGCGCTTCCTCGGCACCGGGCCGGGTATTTCGCTCATCAACGGCGCCGCGCCCGCCTGGAGAGGCAGCAAGAAAGTCGCGGCACAGGTTGCAAGAAATGAGCGGCGGGCAAGCGTTCGGAATCTATGTTGATCTCGTCCCCCTGAAGACAATCTCCCGCACTCCCCGAAATGGACAATCCGCGCAATCTATCTCTCCGGATCGTGAATCGCGCAAGCGGAAAAATCGACGCCGGAAAAACTTTTGCGAAGGTCCGAGGGCACCTCCCCATCAGGCCGCCTCAAACCCAAATTTCGAGCGTCAAATTCTGGGTGGCGAAAGGTTCAATGTGTCCTCAAGCTTTTGACACCCGCCGACACGGCAGGAAAGCCATCTCCAGACCGAACAGCAATTTTGGCGCTGACGGGCAGGCGATTTTCAGATCCGCGGTCCAGCCGCCTTGTATTTACCCGTGAGCCGCCCATATCTGTTCCGATCAGCGGGCGAACGCTCAATTCCAACCAGAATGGGCTGATCCCGTGAACGCACGGTTCGGCACGTGCGCGGTGGATGACCAAGCCGATTGTTGTCGCCGCTTGATGAGCGCAAGAGTTCCAATGGAAACCAATGCAAGCCTCGGCGCCTTGAACGCCGCGGACGGAGAAGGTCTTTGGGCCTCACAAATTGGCGTTCCCTCGAGCCACGGCATCCGTTCTTCATTCCCCGCTCCGCCGGAACCACGATGTTGGCGCCGAACCCACCGTTTCGAACCTCATAAATTCAGGAGTGACTTCATGAAATCCCTCAGAGCCGCCATGATTGGTGCAAGCGCGGTGGTCGCGCTGGCCGGGTGCGCGGGAACCAACCTCGGCGGCGGTGCCTTCACGGCGGACGGCGATATCGCCGCCACCAAGGCTACAATCGCCAAAAATGCGTTCAACAATGCGCTCCGAGAGGACTACCTGTCCTTCGCGGAATACGAGCGCAATGTCGAATATGACTGGCGGGATGCCGGTTTTCATGCCGCCAAGGCCAAACAGGCGGCCGGCGACAAAACTCCCGACCTGTCGCCGCTGGAGCATTGGCAATTGCCGGCCGGCGCCGTGGCGCGTTTCAACAAGGGCATGAGCGACCTTCGGGCGGCCTTCGCCGATGGCGGACCGGAAAAGGCGCCGGCACTGGCCTCGCGGGCTCAGACCTTCTTCGAGTGCTGGGCGGAGGAGCAGGAGGAAAACTGGCAGACCGAGCGCATTGCCTACTGCTGGTCCGGATTCGAGACCAGTCTGGCGGCGCTGCAGAAGGCATTGAAGCCCGCTCCGGTGCCCGCCGCGGCGAGCGCTCCGGCCGCGAAACCGGCGCCCGCAGCCGCCGCGGAGCCTCCGGCGCGTGACTATCTCGTGTTCTTCGACTTCGACAAGACGGCGATCCGCAATGACTCCGCCGGTATTCTGGACCGCGTGGTGGATGCCTTCTCGAAACTCAAGGGCAAGGTCGTCACCCTGATCGGACATGCCGACCGGGCCGGCTCGACGAACTACAACCAGAAGCTCTCCGAGAAGCGCGCGGTCTCGGTCCGCACCTACCTGGAGCAGCATGGTATTAAGACCGGCACGATCAAAACCAGCGGCCGCGGCGAGTCCGACCCACGCGTCCCGACTCCGGACGGCGTCCGCGAGCAAGAGAACCGGCGGGTCGAAATCCGTCTTGAATAGAGCTGACGGAGCGGTCCCCGCTAAAGACGGACCGTTGTATTGCCAGATGCCGGGCGCCGCCTTCCTCCAAGGGCGGCGCCCTTGCATTTTGACATGGATTGCCGAATTGCCGCCTTGCCGCTAGTGTATGCTGCCCAGATCCCTGGAGGGGGAACGTTCAGCGATGCGGCTCATCGGGTTTCGCGCTTTTGCCATGTGGATGGCCGTCGCAGGGTTCACCCTCGCGACGCTGGCATTTCCCTCGCAAGGCTCGGCAAACGATCAAGTCGCCACGCATTCGCTAGCCCCGCGCCTGCTCGCCGCGAAAGCGCAGATCGGCATCCTGCGTCATGACGACGGCGTTGCATCCCGGGCCTGCCTGAAGAAAACCTTTACCGTCATATCGGTCGTCACAAAGCCGTCTTCCCGAACCGCCGCGCGTTCCAACGGCAAGGCTTACGAGGAATGCAAGTGGCAGGAGCAATGGGTTCTCGACCGTTGCGGCACGGAAGTCGGATATCGGGTTTTCTTCACCGATGTCGGCGATGGCGGCGCCTATTTCGCCTTTACCCAAACCGACTAACTCTCCGCGATCGACGCAGCCTGGAATATTTTCCAGCGGGCTGTTCACTTCGTTTTCACCTCCTTGCGCGGCATTATTTGGCGTCCCATATCCACTCTGGTTCGGCAACCCGCCGACCTCCGTAGCGCCGGCTTTCGCGCTATGAGTGTCTGAAATGCACCGCACATCTCAAGTCGGCCGGAAAATCGGCCCAATCTTCACGGCGTCCGTCGTGACGCTTCTCGCCTATATCACGTTGGAAGGCATTGCCGAGGCGATCGTTTGGGGAGCGCTAGGCGTGCTTCATGTATCTGACGCCGTCCTCTTTACAATCCTGGGGCTGATTCTTGTCGTTGGTATCTGGCCCTCATTCGTACTCTTCAGAGATACAATGAAAGCCGAGCAGGCGTTGTTTACAACCCGCGACAGCACGACCGTCGGGCTCTGAAATGGAATTTCAGCTGATGACCGCCGGTCTGGCCCTGCTGATCGGCGGCGGTGAGCTTTTGGTCCGAGGATCCGTCTCGCTGGCGGCCCGTCTCAAGATTTCTCCGATGATCATCGGGTTGACCGTCGTCGGGTTTGGAACGTCGGTTCCGGAATTGGTGACCAGTATCGACGCGGCTCTCGCCGGATCGCCGGGAATCGCCATAGGCAACGTGATCGGCAGCAACATCGCGAATATTCTTCTTATCGTCGGGATCGTGGCCGTCCTGCGGCCGCTGGAGCCGTCGCGCGATACCTTGCGTCGGGATTGCGTGATGCTGGCCGGGACAACCGCGATCTGCGTCGCGGTGATCATGTTCGGATCACTCGATCGCCTGACGGGTGGCTTCCTGATCGCCGGGCTCGCGATATACGTCTACACAAGTTACCGGACAGCAAGGGATAGCCCGGACGCACCATCGGACGATATGGCGGCAATACACACTCCCTCGAACCCAACTCTCTCCATCGCCTTCGTTGCCGCGGGACTATGCGCCACGATTTTCGGCGCTCAATGGCTCGTTGATGGCGCCATCGCCACCGCGCGTGGCATGGGCATTTCCGAAACCTTTCTCGGACTGACCATCGTAGCGGTCGGCACCTCCCTGCCGGAGCTTGCCGCATCCACCGTGGCCGCCATCCGGCGTCAATCCGACATCGCGTTCGGCAACATCGTCGGCAGCAACATATTCAATATCCTCGGAATCCTGGGTGCCACGGCCATGGCGCGGCCACTCACGGTGCCGAGCAGCATTGCGTCGATGGATATCCTGATCTGCGCCGGCGCCACTGCCCTGTTGATCGGCGTTGCCTTGCTGCTGCGCCGCTACAGCCGCGTCACGGGATTGGTTTTCCTCCTGGGATATGTCGGCTATCTCCTATTCCTCGGAAACGTGGAAATCGGTTAGTGGAATTGCCATGACGCGCCTTTTCGTCGTTACCGGAGACCACCATCGCCTCGATCCGACCAAACACGGCGCCGCATACGGTCCGGAGGATCTCAAAACCCACGCCGCGATGATCCAGGCCCTGCAAGGTCTTGGCCGGTTTCAGTTGACCATCTGCAACGACCATACGGATCTGTTCGAAAAACTGAGCACCGCCCGTCCGGACCTGGTGGTGAATTTCTGCGACACCGGTATCCGGAACGTGCCCAGCCATGAGCTGCACCTGCCGGCCTGGCTGGAACTTCAGGATATCCCCTATACCGGCGCCACGCCCCAGGCGATGGCGATCTGCTATGACAAGCAGATCGTCCGCCTGGTGGCCGGCGAACTCGGCGTCGAAGTGCCGCGGGAACACTATCTGCCCTGGACACAGCGGCGCGGCGCGCTTCCCGACATCTATCCGGCCTTACTGAAACCGAACACCGCAGACGGCAGCGTCGGCATCACCAAGGACGCGGTCGTCGCCGATGAAACCGAAGCCCGCGCCTATCTTGACTTTCTGGCCAAGGAACTCCCCGGCCGCGATGTGCTCTGGCAGGAATATCTGCCGGGGCCGGAATTCGGCATGGGACTGATCGGCAACCCGGAAATCGAGCTGCGCGCCCTGCCGCCGCTCCAGGTCGACTTTTCGGCGCTCCCCGCCGGTCTGGCGCCAATCCTCTCCTTCGAGTCCAAGACCGACCCGGACTCCCCCTATTGGACGGATATTCGCTTCAAGCGCACCGATATCGCGGGTGATGTCCGCTCGCGCCTGGAGAATTGGGCGAAGCGATTGTTCCGGCGGTTCGGCCTGAGAGACTAAGGGCGTTTCGACTTCCGTTGTGCCGCCGACGGGCGCCCGAAACTGCTGGAGACCAATCCGAACCCCGCCTGGGCCAATGACGGCAAGCTCGCCTTCATGGCCAGGTTTGACGGCATCGCCTATCCGAGAATGCTGGAGATGATCATCGACGCCGCGCTCACGAGAGTCCGGCGATCATAGACAATCCCTCGGAATTGCGATCACCCAATTACGCGAGGCGAAAGGGACATCGTTTTCGAAGGCGTCAAGATCGGCGCTGAATTGAAACGCGCCCGCCGTGCAGGACAGACGCGTGCGGCAATCGATGCGGATCACCCAGCCGTCGCGGCGCAGCATGGTGGACAGGGCAAGCTCGGCTTGGGCCGACAGGGGATCATCCTCCAATATCCTGTACCGCTTCATCAGCATGTTGCCGAGGTCGAGACCGATATCCTCAAGCCGGGCCAGCGACGCCCCGCCCAACTCGCCGCCGTCGCTCTTTAAGGTGTGGGTCATTTCGTTGGTCGTAAGATCGATCTCGATCCGCCGCGAAAGATCCAAATGGTGCAGCTTCTTGTGCCGCTTGCCCGGCGCGCTGGCCGGAGGAGGAAACGCCCGCAAAGCCTCGTCATCCGGTGATGGAGCCCGGATCGGAAGCGTCAGTGTTCCGGTTCCGATCCGCGTCGTCAGGGTCACCGGAGCCGGGGTCGGCCAGATCATCGGCCAATAGCCGGTCGAGAGTGCCAGCCGCAGGGAATGGCCCGCCGGCACCCGCTGGGCAAGGTCGTCAAGGGTCAGTTCGATCCGGTACCATCGGCCGGGCTCCAGCGGTTGCGGGCGGTCGTGTCCCTCGCGATGACAGAGATTGAGCATCCCATAGGAGATCCGCGCCGAGGTACCGTCGGGATGAACGTCGCAAAGCCGGGCGACCAGAAAGGCCACCGGCTGATCCGACTTGATCTCGATACTGAGCCGTGGAGCGCCCATAAGCTCGATCGGCTCGTCCAGCCCGTCACTGGTGAAAACCAGGGAGCCGCCGTCATCGGACCGCTGATCGCGCGGCGCTTCGCCGTCCGATCCGAAACCGCACCATTCACCAGCCCGGACACCCAAGGTCTGGGGCGAACTGAACCACTCCTCGTCCGGCTCGCCCGGCGTATCGGCCAGATGCCCCCAATCCAGATGCAGGACTCGGGCCTCGATGCGCGGGCTGGGCCAGCTGGTTTCCGCCACCCAACGACCCGGACGGGACTCGTATTGCGGCATCGGAGGCACCGAATCCTGCATCCACACACGGTAGACGGGCTCCTCCATGATCCCGGTATCCTTCCCCTTCAACCAATGGTCCCACCAACGGACCGCCTCCTGCAGATAGCCGATGGCGGGCCCCGGAACACCGTCGTGCGGAACGGTGTGCGCCCATGGTCCGACAAGCCCTTTCACCGGGCATTCGAGATTCTCGACCAACCGGGAAACCGCATTGGTGTACCCGTCCGCCCAGCCGCCGATCGCATAGACCGGGCAGCGGACCGCCCCGAAATCCTCGCAGACCGAACCGTGCCGCCAGTATTCGTCGCGCGCGGGATGACGCATCCAGACCGCGGGAAACGGCTCCAGCGCCTCGATCCGCCGGCGTCAGATGTCCCGCCAAACATCGCCGACGATCTCCGGATCCGGAGGCAGGGCGTTATTCATCATCAGGATCGAGCCCCACTGCATGTTCTCGTTCAGCAGGCAACCGCCCTTGTAGTGCGCATCGTCCGCGTAGCGGTCATCGGCCGCGCAGAGCGTGATGATCGCCTTCAGCGCCGGCGGCTGCAGCGCCGCGATCTGAAGACTGTTGAACCCGCCCCACGAAATCCCGGTCATGCCGACCGAACCGTCGCACCAGGGCTGCTCCGCGAGCCAAGCGATGACGGACAGTCCGTCCTCCAGCTCGGTTTGCGAGTATTCGTCCGCGATCAGCCCCTCGGAATCGCCCGTCCCGCGCAGATCGACGCGGATGCTCGCATAGCCGGACAAGGCATAGAAGCGGTGCATCGGCTCGTCGCGGGCCCGCATGAAATCGCGCTTGCGGTACGGGAGATACTCGAGAATCGCCGGGACCGGCACGGCTTCGGCATCCCGGGGTAGCCACAGCCGCGCGGCGAGACGCGTGCCGTCGGGCAGCGGAATCCAAACATTCTCGATTTCGGTGATGCGAACGAGATCCTCGTCGCCGAACCCCTCCGACGGCTCACCCATGGGCGGTATTGCCCGCCCCGGTCCGACGCGTGCGGGACGGCGTCAACCTTTGGGTCGACCAGAAGCTGAGCGCCAGCTTTTCCCGCATGCGGACGCCGAGATCGAAGTCAAAGGTGTTCACGATCGCGAGCCGGAAACCGCCGGGGGGCATGGCGTGCCAGGACGGCGGACGGTCCTCGTGGAAAGTCACCTGGACGCTTTCGATGCCCGGCGTGGCGCGGATCTCCGCCAGCAGATCGGCGGGCGGATGCGCATATTGCAGCCCGTGGCCACCGAAAAGCACGACACTGAAGCCGTCACGCCTGCCGACATCGTCATAGGTCCACTCGCCCTTTTCATAAAGCGACACGACGGAACGCACCCAGTCCTCGCCACCGTAGAGATCGGGCCACTGGTCGGCGAAACGCAGATGAACCTCGATGATCTTCCCGCCGATGGTCTCGAAATTCATCATGCCCGTATAGTCGGACAGGTTTTCCCCGATCCAACCGGCGAGATAGTCCTCGAGAGCCGGCCGATGTTCGGCGAGAACGGTCCAGAAATCGAACATTCCGCCCTCAAGCGGCTTGCCGATGACATGGCGCTGCCAGACCGGTGAGCCCCCGACGACGGCGACGTCGGTCGAAACATGCTCACCCTCAAGCATCGGCATCCAGATATGGCCGGGCCGCTGGTTCGCCTTGTACTCGCGCAGAGTGCGGATCACCCGGCTGCCGATGCCCATGCCGCGCATGTTGAAGACCGGCTTGGAGAAGACCGGAAAGGACGGCGGCTCAAGCCCGTGAGGACCGCATTCGAAGCCCTGGCTTTCCGCGACGCGCAGCTTGTCATAGACCTATTTGTGTTTTGGAAACCAGAGCCAGGCATCTCCGTCCTCGGTCGGCACGAGCACGTCTTCGGGGCACGGCACGCCCTCGAAATATTGCAGGCGCCAGGGGTCGGTTTCACGGATCGGCATGGCAATTCCCAATCAGGCCGCTGTCTTGGATTTCCGGACAGGATGCCGTCGCCCTCCGGCGATGGCCAGCGGCAATTCAAGCCGTTTTCCGCGCCGGCCGGAACCGGGTCCCGCGTTTCTACTTTTCGCGGACCAGTCCCTTATCGGCCAATTGCGGCGCCTGCCCGCGGGGAACACTCTTCAAGGCCTCTTCAAGTGACAGAACCGCGCGCCACTCCTCGGGCGGTCTGGCGCCGTCCTCCGGGCCGATCTGATCCATTCCCCAGCAGATTTCGAGGTTGTGTCCGTCGGGATCCTTGAACTCGACTGCGATCTGCTGACCGGCCCGGCGGCGGCCCTCGAAGCTGATCGGCACGCCGTGCCGTTCGAGATGCTCACGGGCCCGGAATACCTCGTCGATCGTGTCCACCTCGAAGGCGAAATGATGCAATTCCTCGGCCCGTGCGTCTTGCGACGCGCCGCCGACCAGCGCGATGCCGTGGTGATCGTTGTTGCATCGCATGAACACCATCCGGCCCGGCATCATGGTTTCGGGATAGGCGTCCGAGACCCGCAAACCGAGCACCTGGGTATAGAAGGCGACGGATCGCTCCAGGTCCGCGACCTTCAGGACGACATGACTGATTTTGCCGAGCGCGAAAGGCACGTCGCGCGGCGGTTTCGTTGCGTAGAAATCCCTGATGTCTTCCCGGTTGAGGCCGTCACTGTCGATGCTGTCTCGTGCCATGGAGGCGTCCTTAGCTATTGCGGGTCCGGCGGCGGCGTCTCGTCGCTGATATGTTCGGTGGGCTGCGGGGTCGTGGTCATCAGCGTGACGCCTTGCGCCGAATGGAACTGATGCCAGGTGTTCTGCGGGATCACCACGAGCATGCCGGCTTTCAGCTCATGCGTTTCCTCGCCCGACGCGGTTCTGAGCTTCAATGTCACCGCCCCCTTCAGGATCTGCACGATTTCGTCGCCGACCGGATGCCGCTCCCATTGCGAGGTTCCGGAGAACCCGGCGGCGAAGATGCCGCCGTCGCGATAATCGGCCAAGCGCGCGAAATGGCCCTTGGTATCGGAATGCCGGGTCCGGCCTTCCAAAAATGTGGTTTTCTCGGCCAGCGCCTTTTCAAGGTCGATCGCTATTGTCACCGCTCAGCTCCCGGGATTGCCCTTCCGTCAGATCACGTTGTCGGCACGCATTTTCTTGACCTCGTCGGCCGAGAAGCCGAGCCAATCTCCATAGATGCCCTCGTTGTCGGCGCCGAGGACCGGAGACGGCTTGATCCCGACCTTGGACGCCGACATCTGGATCGGCGTGGCGGGCACCGTCATCTCGCCACGGACCGGATGATTGATCTTGGCCATGATGCCGCGGGCATGCAGATCCTCGTCCTCGAGCTGTTCCTTCATGTTGAAGACCGCGCCGCAGGGCACCCCGGCGCCGGCAATGGTCTCCATCACCTCTTTCTTGGTGTGCCGGCTGGTCCAGTCCGAGATGGCCTTGTTGACGATATCCTTGTGCTCGTACCGCGCGCTGCCGTCCTGCATGCGCGGGTCGCTCGCCAGATCCTCGCGGCCGATGGCCTTGCACAGACGCTGCCAGTGCTGCTCGTTGCCGCGCGAGGCGAAGATATAGGCCCAATCATCCAGCCCGCCGGGCTTGCAGGGATAAAGCCCGCCCGGCGCCGTGCCGAAAACCTCGTTGCCGATGCGGGGCAGAAGTCCGCCGTCCTTGACCGCCGCCTGGCGGCTCATCGGCGTGCGGCTGTAATTCACCATCGCATCGCGCATCGCCACCTGGATATGCTGGCCCTTGCCGGTCGTGACCCGCTGGAACAGGGCCGCGAGGATTCCCATCGCGGCCATCATGCCGGTACCGGTGTCGCCCACCGTGGCGCCGGGCCGGACCGGCGGCTGATCCGGCAGGCCGTTGATGGCGAAGGTGCCGCCGGCGGCCTGTGCGATCATGTCGAAGGAAAGATAATTGCCGTGCGGCCCGTCAGGCGCGAATCCCTTCACCTGCGCAAAGATCACCCGGGGGTTCAATTCGCTCAGCCGCGCGTAGTCAAAGCCGAGGCGGGCGAAGGTACCGGGCGCCATGTTCTCGACGACGACGTCGACCTTGGCGATCATCTTTTCGATCAGCGCCTTGCCTTCAGGGGTCTTCAGGTTGCAGGTGATGCTTTTCTTGTTGGTATTGTAGAAAACGAAATAGTGGGCATCGGCGTCGGCACGGTCGCTGAAGCTCCAGCGTGCCGGCTCGCCCCGTTTCGGCTCCTCTACCTTGACGACCTCGGCGCCCATCCAGGCCAGAGCCTGGGTGCAGGACGGCCCCGCCTCGAACTGGGTGAAATCGAGTACCTTGATTCCATCGAGCGCGGCGCTCGGCACATTCAGTCCATCCATGACTCATTTCCTCCGGTACGATTTTCTCCCGCCGGATCCGGCGGCGCGGTCATCTCTCTCAATCATGGTCCGAGTGCCGCACTCTTGCAAATGCCGGCTCCCGCGCGAACCGTTGTATCGCTCCTCAGATCGCCTTGGTTCCGCGTCCGAAACCAATCGCCAGCACATCGGTGATTTTCGGTCGCGGCGGCCGCGGGCGTCCCGAATTTTCATCGCCCCGCGCCAATACCGCTCCGCCCGAACCACCGCGTGTCGCCGGCGGACCAGACAGCGGCGCGGAACCAAGGTAGAAGACACGATGATCGATACCACGCCCACCGGAACCAGCGACAATATCCGAGGCATCTACACCATTCTGGTGGGGATGCTGATCATCACCCTGCAGGACAGCGCGGTGAAGCTGCTGAGCCCCGATTATGCGCTGCATCAGATCATGCTGGTGCGTGCGTCACTTGCGCTGGTGATCACCTTCGGGATCCTGAAGTACGAAGGCGGGTTTCATCTGCTGCGCACCCGGCACCTGAAATGGCATCTCGCCCGGGGCGGGCTGATCGTCATCGCCAACATGACCTTCTTCCTCGCGGTGGCGGCGATGCCGATCGGCGAGGCGGTGGCGATCTTCTTCGTGGCACCGCTGTTCATCACCGCGATGTCGGTGCCGTTTCTCGGGGAGAAAGTCGGCCCGCGCCGCTGGGCGGCGGTCATCGTCGGGCTAGCCGGGGTCATCATCGTCATGCGGCCCGGCGCCGGTCTGTTCGACTGGGTGGTGCTGCTGCCGGTGGTCTCCGCCTTCACCTATGCCTCGATGCAGATGCTGACCCGCAAGCTCGGGGTCACCGACAAGGCCTCGACAATGGCCTTCTATATCCAGATGACCTTCATCGGCTTCAGCCTGGCCGTCGGTCTCGGAATCGGCGACGGCCGCTTCGCCGGGACCGGCAATACGAGCCTTGATTTTCTGTTCCGGGAATGGCGCATGCCTGCCGCCAGCGACCTCCCCCTGTTCATTTTGTGTGGCGTGTCCAGCGGCTTCGGCGGGTATCTGCTGAGCCAGGCCTATCGGCTCGGCGAGGCGGCAATCGTCGCTCCCTTCGAATATGTCGCGCTGCCGCTGGCCGTGGCCTGGGGCTACATGCTCTGGGGCGATGTGCCCGACGGGACCGCTGTTGCCGGCATGACGCTGATCCTCGGCTCCGGGCTTTACATCCTTTACCGGGAAAACGCCCGGGGCCGACCGGTTGTCGCCAAACGGGCGATGCCGAGGAACCGGTAAAGATTGGCGGCGGACAGAACGAAATTCGAGTTTCTCGCTTCCCGGTTACCCGTCGCCCTGGCGAAGGCCAGGGCTTGTGGCGAGATTGGAACCGCCGTCACTTGACATCGTACTTCAAGACAATTTTGGAAAACGAGCAGCCGCGGCAAGAGCCCTGGCCTTCGCCAGGGCGACAGGTACACTAAGGTGATTATTGCGGAACGATGTTCCGGTCATTGCAAAACGGGTCGAGAATAGTTTGGTTTCTAGAATTGGTCCCTCACCCGTGCATCTTCGCGCCCTTGGTGATCTTGTCGACCAGCTTGCGTTCCTCGCGCAGAGCCAGGCCGACGAGGCTCATCTCCTCCGGCTGACGGACCTTGACGGTCTCGCGGTTGGCCGCGTCGTGACCGGTCGAGAACATCTCCTCGATGTAGATCGACAGCTTGGCCCCCCGGTCCATGGCGCGCCGATAGATGGTCTTCAACTTCTCCCCATCGCAGGACAACACGATCACCGGCTGGACAAGCAGCGGCGCATATCGGTTACCGGCCGCGTCCTGGTAATCCTCGCCAAGCAGCGACGCGTCAGCGCCAATCACCCCCGATGTCAGAAACGCCGTGACATTCAGTTTTTGCCAGACCGCGAGATCCTCGCGAACCACGATGGCAACCTTGGTGTCGAACTGCATCGATCCTTCAAATCCCGAAAATCGACGCGAGGCCGGTGCGTTCGCTGTGCGCGGCCATGACCGCGTCGTCGGGCAGCTCGATCCGCTCAGCCGCCGCCCGCAGGACGGACGGCAGCAGGCCGACATCGCCGACGGAATTCAGGAAAATGCCCGGCCGGGCCAACACGTAGTGTACGGCGGTGCGGATATCCTCCTCCGCCTCCAGCGGTTCATACCAGGTCGTCCGGCGCTTGGAGACTCCTGCCGCCCAGGGACCGCGGGCGAGCGCCTTGATGGTCTGCACCGCGACATTCCGCTCCCGGCAAAGCTCCAACGTCTTCTCGAAATCGTCCGCATAGGTCGCGTGATGAGCGGTTATCCAGTTGTAGGGCATCAGCACGGAATCGAAGTCGAAACGGGCGAGCGAGCGGCGGTGCATCGCCGCCACGTTCCAGCCATGGCCGGTAACGCCGATAAAGCGCACATGGCCGGCGCTTTTTGCCTCGACAGCGGCCCGAAGCGCGCCACCCTCGCTCATCGCCACGTCCCACTCATCGGGGTGAATCAGCGCATGCAACTGCAACAGATCAATTTTGTCGGTCCGCAGCCGCTCCAGTGATCGCTGGATGCTGTCCCGCGCCGCCTCGTACCCTCGGTCGCGGGTCTTGGTGGCGAGGAAGAAGTCGTCCCGGTGCCGGTCCATCCAGGGGCCGATCCGAAGCTCCGAATCGCCATATCCAGGCGCTGTATCGATATGATTGACCCCGAATTCAAGCAACAGATCCAGGGTCCTGTCGGCCGTCGGCTGATCGACCTTGCCCAACGCCGCCGCGCCGAAAATAACGGCGGAGCTCAGATGCCCGGTGCGCCCGAAAGGCCTTTTTTCAATCGCCATGCCACCCCTCCTCGTCTTAACCGGAGGTCAGCATAATGCGGATGGCGAGCCAAGCCCAATCCCTTCGGGGCTCCGATTGTCCTCCGGGCGTGCTATGCAGTCAGTGACTGACGATTACCGGAAACCGAGGAGGCAAGCATGGCGCCGAAAGTCGGATATCTGTTGCCCACCCGCGAAGCCGTCATGGAAGGACGGCCGGCGGCCGCGCCGCTTCTGAGCCTGGCGGAGAAAGCCGAGGATTTAGGCTACGACTCGATCTGGATCGGCGATTCGATCACCGCCCGGCCGAGACACGAGCCGATCACCCTGCTCGCGGCGGCGGCCGGACGGACCAGACGGGTCTCGCTCGGCACCGCGGTCCTGCTGCCGGCGCTGCGCAATCCGGTTGTCCTGGCCCATCAGGTCGCAACGCTCGATCAGGCCAGCGAAGGCCGGGTGATCCTCGGAGTCGGCATCGCCGCCGACGTGGCGAATATCCATGACGAGTTCCGAGCCGTCGGCGTGCCCTTCGAAAAGCGCGTCGGCACCATGCTCGAGGGGCTCCGGCTCTGCCGCGCGCTGTGGACCGGCGAACCGGTTGACTGGGACGGACGCTGGAAGCTGAAGGGGCAGTCGATCGGACCGACCCCGCACACCAAGGGCGGCCCGCCGATCTGGGGCGGCGGCTCTCGGCCCGCCAGCCTCGCCCGCGCCGCCAGGAATTTCGACGGCTGGTTCCCCACCGGGCCGAGCGATTCCAAGATCTGGGGCGAGCAATGGCGTGACGTTCAGGGCCAGGTGAAAGCCGCGGGACGGGACACCAGCGCCTTCAGCGGCGCGATATATCTTACCCTCGCTCTCGACGACGATGCCGCGAAGGCCAACGCCAAGGTCGACGCCTTCCTCGAGAGCTACTACATGCAGCCGGCCGCGCGTCTGCGCACCTGGCAGGCATGTTATGGCGGTCCGGCCGAGGGCGCGGCGGAATGGCTGAAGGGATTCGTGGATCAGGGTTGCGGACATCTCATGCTGCGTTTTGCCGGCGACCACGACCGGCATCTCGAAGCCTTTGCCAAGCTCCGTGCGGATCTCGGGTGGTAGGACCCGGCACATGGATCTCAAACTCGAGGGCAAGACCTGCCTCGTGACCGGCGCCAGCGCGGGGATCGGAGATGCCATCGCCCGGATTCTGGCACGCGAAGGGGTGCGGTTGGCGATCACCGCTCGGCGTGAGGATCGGTTGGAGCAGCTGGCCGCGGATATCGCTTCGGAAACCGGCGCCCGGCCGTTCATCGTGACCGCCGATCTGCTGGACGGGTCCGGGCCGGAAACGGTCCGGGCCGCTGTCGAGGCGGAGATGGGCGGGCTCGATATCCTGATCAACAATGCGGGCCTGTCGAGCCCGCACGACCCGCGGATGTCCGACGGGACCTGGGATCATCACTTCAACCTGAAATTCACGACCGTGCGGCGCCTCACCAACGCCTTCCTGCCGGCACTGCGGCGAAACGGCTGGGGGCGGATCATCACGGTTACCGGCATCGTCGAGCCGGCCGGCACCAGTCCGGCATTGACCGCCTGCGCCGCCGTTCACGCCTGGGCCAAGGGGCTTTCGCGCGACCTCGCGAAAGACGGGATCACCGTCAATTGCGTGCCCCCGGGACGGATCGACAGCGAGCAGATCCTGAAAAAGTATCCCGTCGGCTCGGAGATAAGGGACGATCTGACCGCCAATCACATCCCCATGCGCCGCTTCGGCGCGCCGGAGGAACTGGCGAACCTAGTCACCTTCCTCGCCTCGCCCCGAGCGGATTACATCACCGGAACCGTCATACCGGTGGACGGGGGAATGTCTCGGTTTTCGATGTGAGCGGCGCGGTTCTTTTCTTTCGCAATCCTTCCATGATAAATACCGTGGGCCGTAGCGGCCCGTGTGCCGCACAGTCCTGCAATCAAGGACGCCGGCACAAAGACCTTGGCGCAAGCGTCGGAGCGTAAGCATGACCGAAGCAATGCCGGACACCGACTCCAAGCTGATTCTCTATTTCGAGGATAACCCGGTCGACGCCTCGTTCATGCAGTTGGTCTGCAGTACGATACCGGGTGCCGACATCGTGATCGCGACCGACGCGCGGCTGGGGTTTCAGCTGGTCAAAGCCCACGATTTTTCGCTTATTCTCATGGACATCATGCTCCCGGATCTGAACGGTTTCGATGTCACCGCCGAGCTCAAGAACGCGCCGGAAACACGGGACATACCGGTGATCGCGGTGAGCGGAACACCGGTTCCCAAGGATTATGAGAAGCCCGGAGACCTCGGATTCGCCGCCTACATCACCAAGCCGGTCAACGCGGACAACATGGTGGCGGCGATCCAAGCGATCTTGGAAAAGGATGCCCATACATAGTGTCAGCCAATTGTGGCACGGGTTCTTAATTCATATCGCCATTTACTTAATCGCTATTTACTTACCATAATGGAAAGCGTAGCATTTGCGTGCAGCCGAAGTTAAATGGCTGTAACTTCCATATGGATATCCTGAAATGAAGAAGCTCATCGCTCTTGGCGTTGCCGCGGCGGTTCTTGGCGCGGTTTCGCTCACCTCCGTCGCCTATGCGGCCGGCACGAAAGTTCCGGCGGCTTGCGAGAAGATCAAGGACAAGAAGGAACTCGCGGCCTGCGTGAAGAAGCACACTAAGAGCTAAAGGTCGCCGGAGGCCGGACGGCTTCCCGGGATCTTGCCCGTGCGAACGGGTTGAAACGGAGGGGGTGGACTTTACCGGCCCGCCCCCTTCGCGCTTTTTGTGGACTGTGGTCAAACCGCACTTTTCCTCACCGCATCCGTGATCGCCTCGGCTCTTGGCCCCGTCGCTTCGTCTCGCCTACTCTTCAGGAATGAAAAGCGCGCTCTACAACGACATCCGGATGAAACTGGGTGTCATGGCCTTCAACTGCTCCGGCGGTTCGACCGTGACCACCGCCGACGGCGCCTAGCCGATGACCTGGGAGGACAATGCGGCGCTGGCGCGCATGGTGGACGCGGCCGGACTGGAAGTGTTGCTGCCGGTCGGACGCTGGAAAGGCTATGGCGGCGAGACCAATTCCAACAACCGGACCTTCGAGAGCTTCACCTGGGCCTCCGGCATCGGAGCGATCACCAATCACTGCACGGTATTCGCGACGATCCACGCGCCGCTCATCCACCCTGTCGCGGCCGCCAAGATGGCGGCAACCGCCGATCCCATCTCCGGCGGGCGGTTCGCGCTCCATCTGGTGGCCGGCTTGTACAAGAACGAGTTCGAGATGTTCGCCGCCGAGTGGCGTGAGCATGACCGGCGGCACGACTACGCGGCCGAGTGGGTCACTCTGGTCAAGCGCCTCTGGAGCGAGGAGGACGCCTTCGATTTCGACGGCGAATTCTTTCAGGGCAAGGCGCTGTGGAGCCAGCCGAAGCCGCTGCAATCGCCGCGGCCCGTGATCATGAACGCCGGCTCATCTCCCGTCGGGCAATCCTTCTCGGCCCGGCATGCGGACATGAATTTCGTCATGCTGCGGCAGAAGAACGAGGACAGCGACATAGCCCAGATCAGCCATCTGAAGACCCTTGCCGCCGATCTCGGCCGCTCATCGCAATGCTGGATCCACGGCTATGTGGTTTGCCGGGACACGGAAAAGGAGGCGCGGGATTATCTCAACCACTATGTCATCGATCGCGGCGACGATGTCGCGGTCGCCAACATGCTGAACATTTTCGGCGTCCAATCGGGAACCCTGGAGCCGGCGGTGCTGGAGGCCTTCAAATTCCACTTCAAGGCGGGTCACGGCGGCTATCCGCTGGTCGGCACACCGGAGCAAATCGTCGACCGGATGCGACGCCTGTCGGACATGGGGGTCGACGGCATCCTGCTGTCCTGGGTCGACTATCTCGGCGAGGCACGGCAATGGATCGACCAGGTCATGCCGCTGATGGAACAGGCGGGGCTCAGGAACCGCTTCAGCCCGGCGGACGCCGCGTGAGCCAGCCGCTGTCCCGCAGCGCGGGTTACTTTCTCTTGGTCACCGTTTGGTTCTGTTGGGGATTCAGCTATCCCTCGACCAAGCTGATGCTCCAGTCGATTGACGTGTGGACCGGGCGATCGATCATCATGGCCGCCGCCGGCGCGCTGCTGCTGGTCCTGGCGGCGGTCATGGGCCAGAGCTTGCGCATTCCCCGGACGCATTGGCGCGACCTCATGATCGCCGCGCTGTGCAACATGACGGTCTTTCAGATCGGCATGACCTTGGGCGTGCACTACTTCAGCGCCGGGCGCACCGTGGTGATCGTCTACACCATGCCGCTCTGGGCGATGCTGTTCGCCTGGCCGCTGCTCGGCGAAAAGCCGGCGTTGATCCGGCTCGGTGCGCTCGCGCTGGGGTTTTGCGGGCTCTCAATTCTGATGAGCCAGGATTGCGCCGGCATGCGGGATGCGGTGTTCGGCGCGCTTTGCACCCTCGTCGGCGCCATTGCCTTCGGTCTCGGAACGGTTTGGATGAAGCGAACCCCCTGGACCAGTGACCCGACGGTGATCGCCGGCTGGCAACTGGTTGTCGGCACGATCCCGATTCTACCGTTTTGGTGGCTCTGGGGTTCGGAAACTGATTGGGCGGCGGTCTCGCCGCCAAGCTGGATCGGGTTGCTGTTCAATATCGTCGTTGCGAACGTGCTCGCCTATTTCGCCTGGTTCCGTGTAATCGCCATATTCCCCGCCTCGGTCTCGGGCCTGGGTACGTTGGCGGTGCCGATCGTCGGCGTCCTCGCAAGCTGGACAGTACTAGGCGAGGCGATCGGCTGGCGCGAAGTCGCCGCGCTGGCGCTGATCGTCGGAGCGCTGGCGCTGAACCTGCGATCCACGGCATCGAGGGGGTGACGGCAAAGCGGCGCATCGCCTATCTGGTTCCGGCATGGCGCCCGTTTCACCACTTTGCGATCACGGTCCGGAGCGCTAGGCTGAGGGTAATCTTTCATCACCCTTCCGTTCCAGGAGGCCCGCATGGCCAGCAATCGTCTTCGTTTTGGCATCTTCCTCGCGC
>JAYOEU010000009.1:0-10423 GCA_038116915.1 Alphaproteobacteria bacterium | reverse complement strand
AACCCCACCAACGCCCTCGACCGGGATTTCGAACTGGTCGAGCATCTCGACCATTTGGGATATGACGAGGCCTGGATCGGCGAGCATCATTCCGGCGGTTTCGAGATCATCGCCTCGCCGGAGGTCTTCATCGCGGCGGCGGTCGAACGGACCCGGAATATCCGGCTCGGAACCGGGGTTGTGTCGCTGCCCTATCATCACCCCTTCATGACGGTCGACCGGATGATCCAGCTCGACCACCAGTCGAAGGGCCGGGTGATGTTCGGGGTCGGGCCCGGCGCGCTGGTCGGCGATGCCTTCCGCATGGGGATTGATCCCGAGAATCAGCGCCGCAACATGAACGAGGCGCTGGATGCCATCATGCCGCTGGTGCGGGGCGAGACGGTGACCGTCAAGACCGACTGGTTCGAGATGCGCGAGGCGCGGATCCAGCTCCCCTGCTATACCCGCCCGCATATCGAAATGGCGGTGGCCTGTGCACGCTCGCCGTCCGGCGCGCTCGCGGCCGGCAAGCACGGGCTCGGCATGCTGTCGATCGGCGGCACCTCGCCGGACGCGCTGAAGCATCACGCGAACAACTGGCGGCTCTGCGAGCAGACCGCCGCCGAGAATGGCAAGACCGTCAGCCGCGAGAAATGGCGCGTGGTCTCGCTCGCACATATCGCCGACACCCGCGAGCAGGCGCTGCAGAACGTGAAGTTCGGTCTCGAGAAATGGGCGAAGTACTTCCGCGAGATCGCCACCTTCCCGATCGTTCCGGCCGATATCGAGGACGCGGCCAACTACCTCATGGAAAACCAGATGGCGTGCATCGGCACCCCGGACGATGCGATCCGGTATATCGAGAAGCTCCTGGAGGGCACCGGCGGTTTCGGCGCCTATCTGGAACTGGCGCACAACTGGGCCGATTTCCCGGCCACCAAGCGCCATTTCGAGCTGATGTCACGCCATGTGGCGCCGCATTTCCAGGGCCTGAACGATCTGCGCCGCGCCAGCTACGATTACAGCCACGCCAACCGCGACGTCTTCGTCGGCAGGGCGGCGGCGGCGGTCCAGGCGGAAATCGACAAGCAGACGGCCAAGGAACAGGCGGCCGAATAAAAGACAAAGTCCCCCATCTTGCCGTATCCCTGGCGAAAGCCAGGGTCCATTCGGTGATTGTCGTATAACGCCGGCGGAAGGCGCCCTGGCCTGCGCCAGGGATTCGGATTGTGGGTGACCGCCCGTCCGCTCCCCTCCTCCCGGCTCAGATCGCCGTCAGGCCGCCGTCGATCACCAGTTCGGCGCCGGTCATGTGCTTGGCTTCATCTGACGCCAGGAACAGGATGCCGTTGGCGATATCCAACGGCTCGCCGCGTTCACCCATGGGGGTGGCGCTGACCCGCTTTTTGAGGTTTTCCGCCGGATCTCCGCCGCCCATGCCCATCGACTCGGCGCCCATATTGGTGTCGATCAGACCCGGATGGACCGAGTTGCAACGGATCCGGTACCCCTTGCGCGCGCAGTCGATGGCCACCGACTTGGTCATTTGCCGCACCGCACCCTTTGAAGCACCGTAGGCGACGATCTGCGGCGTTCCGATGATGCCCGCGATCGAGGAAAGATTGATGATCGAACCGCCGCCGCCGGCCTTCATCGCCTTCACGCCCGCCCGGCAGCCGAGGAACACGCCCTTGGCGTTCACCGACTGAACCGCGTCCCATTCGTCGAGCCCGACATCGTCGATCGACTGATGCTGGGTGGTGGCGAGAATGCCGGCATTGTTGACCAGGATGTCGAGGCGGCCATGCCGCGCCAGGATCCCGTCCACCACCGTCCGCCACGCGTCTTCGTCTCGCACGTCCAGGCTAACGAACTCCGCCTTCGCGCCAAGCTCCGCCGCCAGCGCCTTGCCCGCGTCTGCCTTGACGTCGGCGATCACCACCGTCGCGCCCTCCTCGATGAAGCGCCGGCACACGGCTTGTCCGATCCCGTTGGCGCCGCCGGTCACCAGCGCGATTTTTCCATCCACCCGTCCCATTCTCCGTCCCCTTCGTCGGATTGACTTGCTGTTTCATTATCATCGCACCATCACCAGACACCACAAATCCGTATCTTTTGACGGGCCGAGAAGAAAAGTCATGGACAGGTCTGTTTAGAGTTTTCGCTGGCCATCAAATTCGATAGGCTCGCCAGAATTTTTCCAGCAAACCGGCCAGGACTGGAGCGGTCTCATGAAGTCTCAATATCGGGTCGTCGTGATCGGCGGCGGCGTGGTCGGCGCCTCCGTCCTGTACCATCTGGCGAAGTTCGGCTGGACCGACGTCGCGCTGATCGAGCGCTCGGTCCTGACCGCCGGATCGTCCTGGCATGCTGCCGGCGGGGTGCATGCGCTGAACGCGGACCCGAACATGGCGGCGCTGCAGGCCTACACGATCGATCTCTTGTCGGAGATCGAGACGGAAAGCGGTCAGGATATCGGCCTGCACATGACCGGCGGCGTGACCATCGCGTCCACCCCCGACCGCTGGGAATGGCTGCAGGCGGCCTATCGGGTGTTTCAGACCATCGGCATCGAGGACTGCCACCTGATGACGCCGGAAGAAGTGGCGCGCGCCTGTCCGATCATGGACACCAAGGGGGTGATCGGCGGGCTCTGGGCCGATCGCGAGGGTTATCTGGATACTACCGGGACGGTCCACGCCTATGCCGGCGCGGCGCGACGGTGATCGAGCACAACCGGGTGCTGGAGCTGCACCACCGCGCCGATGGCACCTGGAACGTGGTGACGGAAAAGGGCACGATCCATGCGGAACACGTGGTCAATGCCGGCGGCCTCTGGGCCAAGCAGGTCGGGCGGATGGTCGGCCTCGATCTGCCGGTCTCGCCGCTGGCGCATCACTATCTGATCACCGAAAGCGTGCCCGAGGTCGCGGCATTGAATTTCGAGATCCCGATGACCGTCGATCTCGAGGGCTTTACCTATATCCGCCAAGACCAGCAGGGCATCCTGGTCGGTATCTACGAGACCAATCACCAGCATTGGAATGTCGACGGCGCGCCCTGGGACTACGGCTTCGAACTGATCCAGGAGGATACCGACCGCATCGCCGACGAATTGGTCATGGCGTTCGAGCGCTATCCGGTGCTTCAGAAGGTAGGCGTGAAGCGCTGGGTCAACGGAGCCTTTACCTTCTCGCCGGACGGCAACCCGCTGGTCGGGCCGGTACCCGGCAAACGGAACTATTGGCTTGCCTGCGGGGTGATGGCGGGGTTCCTGCAGGGCGGCGGCGTCGGCAAGTCGCTGGCTGAATGGATGATCCATGGCGAGCCCGAAGCGGATGCCTGGCCGATGGACATCGCGCGGTACGGCGATTTCGACTCGAACCGGGAGTATATCAAGCAGACGACCGGACAGTTCTATTCCCGACGCTTCGTGATGACCTATCCGAACGAGCAGCTGCCGGCGGGCCGGCCGCTGAAGAAGGCGCCGGCACACGACGCGCTGAACGCCGCCGGCGCGCTCTGGGGCTGCAGCTGGGGGCTGGAAATTCCGCTGATGTTCGTCCCGCCGGGCTTCAAGGAAACCCCGACGCTCAAGCGTTCGAACGCCTTCGATATCGTCGCCGAGGAATGCAGGGCGGTGCGCGAGACGGTGGGTCTGCTCGATATTACCGGCTTCTCGCGCTACGAGGTCACGGGAGCCGTCGCCGAAACCTGGTTGAACCGGATCATGGCCGGCAAACTGCCGGGACCGAGACGCGCCCGGCTGTCGCCCATGGTATCGCCCGAGGGACGTCTGAAGGGGGATCTCACGATCTTCAACTGGGGCGACGGCACCTGGTGGATCATGGGGTCTTACTATCTGCGGCGCTGGCACATGCGCTGGTTCAACGACCATCTGGACACGGCGAACGACGGAGACGTTTCAGTCCGCGACATCTCGGACGCGACGGTCGGGTTTTCGCTCTCCGGTCCGAACTCCCGCAAGGTGCTGGAGAAGCTCACCCACCAGGATGTCAGCAATGCCGCGCTCCCCTTCATGGCCTGCTCGACAATGGATGTCGGCCTGATCCGTGCCAAGGTCGGCCGCCTCTCGGTCACCGGAGAGCTCGGCTACGAGATCAACTGCGCCGCCGCCGAGCACATCACCTTGCGGGAGATCCTGTTGGATGCCGGCGCCGACCTCGGCGTCCGGGAATACGGCTACTATGCCTTGAACGCATTGCGGCTGGAGAAGAGCTTCGGCATCTGGTCGAAGGAGTTCACTCAGGGCTACACGCCCGGTATGACCGGCATGGACCGCTGGATCGATTTCTCGAAGGCGGATTTCCTCGGCAAGGCCGCCGCCAGCGAGGAGCGTGAGCGCAATACCGCGCCGCAACGTCTGGTCACGCTCGACATCGCCTCACCCGACGCGGATGCCTCCGGATACGAGCCGGTCTGGAAGGACGGCAAACGGATCGGCTTCATCACTTCGGGCGGATACGGCCACACCGTCGGCAAAAGCCTCGCCATGGCCTTGGTCGCGCCGGATCTCGCCGAGCCCGGCACCCGGCTGAAGACCCATATCGTCGGCGTCGAACGCGACGCGGTGGTCATCGCGCCGTCGCCGCACGACCCTTCGGGATCGCGCATGCGGGGATAACCCCGAGGTCGGTATCAGGCATCGAGAGCGGGATCGCTTTTCGTTCCGGATATTCGCGCCTCATTTCCCCGCAGGCGATGATCCAGGGCTGCCGCCATCGCCCGCACGACGCCGGCCCAGTTGCCGGTTGCGCTTTGGCGGAACAGCCGCATTGAGGCGTACCAGGGTGAATCCGTCCGGTGCAACTGCCAGCGCCAGTCCGGCACATACGGAAGCATCACCCAGACCGGTTGCCCCAGCGCCCCGGCAAGATGCGCGATCGAGGTATCGACGGTGATGACCAGATCGAGCTCCATGACAATGGCCGCTGTTTCCGCCATATCCGGTTGCAGCGCCGAAAGGTCAAGGAGCGTCCCGTCGGCAAGCCGTTCCGCCTGTTTCGATTGAGGCGGCAACTGCAACCCCACCCATCGCACGCGCCTTTCCGCCAGCAACGGCGCCAGGTGGGCGAGATCAATCGATCGTCTCACGCTTGTCGTCGAATGGATGCCCGCCGCCCAGACAAGTCCAACGTTCAGAACGCCGGGACGTTCCAAAACCGTGTGCCATTTTCGCCTCAGATCCGGCTCTGCGGCCAGGTATGGCTCTGTCGCCGGTATCGAGGTTTCATCGGTCCGGAAGGCAAACGGCAAGCTCAATAGCGGTGAGTGCAGATCGCAACGCGGAACCGGCGCATCCGGTCCAATAATATCGGCATGGCCTTCCATGCCGCCGAGAGTTCGCCGCAAGGCCTCGGGAACCCGGAGCACGACCTTGTCACAGCGCGCGGATAGCCATGGGATATAGCGAACGAATTGAATGATGTCGCCCAAGCCCTGCTCGCAATGGACATAAATGGATTTGCCGGTGATGTCCCCGCCCTTCCATTTGCTCACGTCATACTCGGCGCTTGGCGCGAAACCTTCAGCTCGGTTACGCCATTCGTAGCCGGCCCAGCCGGACGCGAAATCACCCTGCAACAAGGCGAGGGTTCCACGGTTGAAATTAGCGCGCGCGTGTCCGGGCTCCAAGGACAGGGCCCGCTCGAAACTGGCCGACGACGCCGTGAATTGGCCCGCGTCCCGATAGGCGCTTCCCAGGTTGCTGAGCACACCCGCCGACCCCGGCATCACGGCAAGCGCGCGGGAAAATCCCTCGACCGCCGCGTCAATCTTGTCATTTGCTTGAAAGGCATCGGCCAGATTATTCAACGCCTCGCCCGAACCGGGCTTCAAAACCAAGGCCTTCTTGAAGCTCGTAATCCTGTTGTCGAGCGCGTTCAGCCGCCGCAACGTCAAACCCAAGCGGTTGCGGATGTCGTCACGCATCGGGGCCAAATCACAGGCGTGCAGAAAGCTGTCGCGCGCGTCCTCGAACTCTCCGAGATAATATTGGCACACACCGCGTCCGTGATGGGCCTCGGCATTTCCCGGAACGAGCTCAATCGCCGCGAGAAATGCCGCCGAAGCCGCAAGATATTTGCCCGCGGTCGCCAACGCGGCGCCCCGCAGGAGCTGGATCCCGCCGCGCCGCGACCGCTCACGCGTTGCCCATGACCGGACGCTACTAAATCCCAGTGCCTCGGTCACGCGATCGAAGCAACGATCGGAAAAAACCCGCCTCAGGAAACCGAACATCAGGCACTGCCTTCGATGACGGAACGCATTGACGCCTCGGCCGCCACGCGTTCTGCCGGTTTCAGGATCAGTGGCCGAAGCGTGCGCTTTTTGCCCTCAAATATCCACAAAAGTTTCGCGGCGGGTGTTTAACGACGATTCAGATTGCAAATCCCGTTCACGCAGACATCGGGATAGGATTCATGGCAGGCGTTGCAGAACTTGGCCGCCACGGTCGGGTGCGCATTCGACAGGTCCGTCCCGTCGAAGGCATAGGCGCCATAGACCGGCTTGCCGTCGCGGTGCTCCGTCACCAGCAGGATTTTCAGGGCCGGGACTTCCAGGACGCCGGTCGGACCGTCCGGAACGGACGTGCGCTCGGCTCCAATGATCGGCGTCGCCATGCGCACCCTATAGGCCGCGCCCTTGCCGTCATTCAGCCAATTGTAAGCGCGGAACGTCGACTGAAACGCCTGATGAAGATCTTCGGGAATGGCTGTTCCCTTCGGCGGAATGACGCCGGTGTGATGGATCGGCCATGTCTCCCAGCCCGACGGGAATTCCGCCACGGATTCGGCCCTGGCCGTTCCTCCCACCGAAATCGTGACCATCACAACCGCCGCGGCGATCAGTCTCCATCCGTTCATTTCACCCTCCTCGGGAAACGCGTTTCGTTCCTAGGGATACGGACACCAAAGGACACCGGATCAATCACATCGCCGCGAGCCCGGGAAACCGTCACTCAAGGGTTTCGAACAGGCGGACCCACATCCGTGCCCTCGGCTCCAGCGAGGAGAAATAGATCTGTTCCTCCAGCGTATGGGCACCCTTGCCGTCGGCGCCGAGGCCGTCGAGCGTCGGAATTCCGAGGGCTGCGGTGAAATTCCCGTCGCTGCCACCACCGGTCATCGGCACGGTCTCGAGATCAATTCCGACATCGGCCGCGCAGGTGCGGGCATGCTCAAAGAGAGCCATGGTCGCCTCGCTCGCCTCGAAGGGCGGCCGGTTCATGCCTCCGGAAATGGACACCGTTACATCCGGATCATAGGGCTTCAGCGCCAGCATCCGAGCGCAATACTCCCCGCCGTCCTCGATCGTCGTGACGCGCATGTCGATCACCGCGGTCGCGTCGCGCGGCACCACATTCACACCGGTTCCACCGCTGACCAGACCGACATTCGTCGTCACGCCGCGGCCATAGTCCGTCATCGCTTCGATATCGAGGATCTGGCGGGCAAGCTCGCGGATGGCGCTGCGTCCGGCCTCGTGATTGACGCCGGAATGGCTCGGCCGCCCGGTGATCGACAGGTCGAACCGCGCCACCCCCTTGCGCGCGGTGACGACCTTGCCGCCGTCGCGCGCGGGTTCGGTGACCAGCACGTATTTCGCCTTGCGCGCCTCTTCCTCGATCAGCGCCCGGCTGGTCGGGCTGCCGACCTCCTCCTCGGATACCAGCATGAAGGTCACCGGCAGCAGGGGCCGGGTGCCGGACCGCAGCATGTGCCGATAGGCGTAGTATGGCAGATAGGCACCGGATTTCATGTCGTAGATGCCCGGGCCGTAGACGATGTCACCCTCGCGCCGGATTTTCATCGCCTCGGCCTTGGTGCCGTGCGGGTGAACGGTGTCCATGTGCGAGAGGACCAGCAGGCCCGGCGTCGCACCGTCGTGATCCGAGGCGCGGATGCGAAGGTGGTCGCCGAAACCGTCCCGGCCCAGGGTACGTTCCACCTGCATCCCGAGCGCCTGGTAAAGCGACTGCACCTGGTCCGCCAGCCGGTTTACCGCGACGCCGTCATCCGAGGGTGTCTCTTCGGCGACCCAGTTCAGGATGCCCGCGAGGATTTCCTCGCCATTGATTTCCGGCGCGTTGCTTAAGGTCTTGTCGGCGGGCATGGGGCTGGTCCTTCTTGTCGAGTATGGTCGCGCCCGATCGGCGCTATTCTCACGTCCGGGCCTGTCACCCGGCATCCAAAGTTTTGGCCAAGATATCAATATCAAACCAGCGCGGCGTGTCGCGCTGATGAAACGCGGGATCGTCATCGGTCTCGCGGGCGGGCCGCAAGGTCACGTGGCGATGGCCCGCCACCCGCGACAGGTCCCGATAGAAATGGTCACCGTGGCTCTCCTGCATGTTGTTCAGTTCGACGACCAGGGCACCGGGAGGGCAAAACACCGTATTCGCCAGCCCGGCGCCATGAACACCGACGATTTCGCGTGCATTCGAGAACAGACGGGCCTGCTCCAGAAATCCATGCCGTCCCGGCGAAACGGTCGTGAACCCCCTCGCCGCGAGCATTTCAGACACCCTCTCTTCGTCCCGGAGACGCTGTATCCGCGTGTCCGAGCGGGTGACATAGATCTTCTCCGGCCCAGCCGGCAAGCTGCGGGCTTGCGGGCTCGCGGCAATCCGTTCACGTAACCAATCGACGATCGCCGCGCTGGCCACGGGTGCGCTGAACAGGTGGCGGGTGACGGTCAGCGCGCCGACGGATATGTGACACGGGCGGGTTATGGCCGGCCTGACCCGGCCGGACAGTCCGAACAGCTCGAAAAACTCCGCCTGAAAGCGGGTCGGCTCAGGTCCAAGCGAGAGCAGCGGCATGGTGAAACCGCCGTCGATATAGGTCCGCAGGATCGGCATCACCTCGATCAGCCAGTGATAGTAGTTCCGCGCGTAACCGCCGAGAAACGCCTCCGGGAAGTCGGTGCCGGGTTCGCCTTCGAAGCGAAGATAGGGTCGCGCCTCCCCTGATGGCGGCGCCGCGCGCGCCGCGGCCATTTCGCTGGTGAGCATGGTGTCGTCGACGATGACCCTGAGATCCAACAGATCGTGCGAGACGACGGCGGCGCCGACCGAAAACGCCTCCTCCTCCGGCCTTGCAAACGATGTGACAGACGCCGGAACGACAATGCGGGCCTCAGAGACCGGCGCGATGCGAGCGGCTTCCGCCGCCAGCGCCGCACGCTCCATGTCCGGCCGCCACCGCTCATAAAGCGCAAGCCGAAACGCCGCGAGGGCCCAGCTCCGGCGGACATATCCCTGCCCCAACAACGGCCGGAGCAGGACCTCGATCGATCCAACCGGCTGCTCCGCGTTACGCAGCTCGGTCACCAGGGTATCGACGGTCTGGGTATCCAAGCTCAGAACCGCGCATTTCCTGAGCCAGGCGACGCAATGCACATGCCCGCCGAAAATATGGAAGATTTCAGCCATGTGCATCATCGCCGGGCGATCCGCCGGATCGCACAGAATGATGCGCCGAAGCGCGCCGCGAGCGCCGTCCATGTCGCCTTGCGACGCGCGCCGGCTACATTCCCGCCTCCGGGCGATGAACTGTTTCAGCACCTTGAGCCCAATCTCACGGTCCCGCCACCCCATACCGCCAGGGAGCCGGCTCCCCGTTCGGGAGCGGCGGCGGGCAGGTGAACAGGTCGCGTCGATCCGTCACTCAGGCAGGTTCATGCCCCGGGTCAGCGCCGGACGCGCCATCAGGGTGTCGTACCAGCGATTGACGTTCGGAAAATCAGCCAGATCCACCTCCTGCCAGGTGTGGCGGAAGACCCAGGGCAGCACGCAGAAATCCGCGATGGAGACTTCATTGTTCGCCAGATAGTCCTTATCCGCCAGATGCTTGTCGAGCACCCCGTAGAGCCGCCGGCATTCGTTGTAGTAGCGGTTGATGGCGTAGGGCACCTGTTCCTTGGCGGCGCGTTTGAAGTGGTGCACCTGACCGAAGATCGGGCCAATCCCGCCCATCTGGAACATCACCCACTGAATCACCTGATAGCGGGCTCCCATCTCCTTGGGCATGAACTTGCCGGATTTTTCCGCGAGATACATCAGGATGGCGCCGGATTCGAACAGGGTGTAGGGCTTGCCGCCGGGCCCGTCGGGATCGATCATCGCCGGAATTTTGGAGTTCGGGTTGATCTTCACGAACTCGTCGGAAAACTGCACGTCGGTCGAGATGTCGATGGGGTGGATGTTATACGGCAGGCCGCACTCCTCCAGCATGATCGTCGCTTTTTTCCCGTTGGAGGTTTTCCACGTATATAGGTCTATTTTTGCCATTTTCCCTTACTTTTCAATAGGTTATTGGGCTTCATCGTCGCCTGTAAATTTATCACATCTTGATGACCACGCCAAAGGGAAACACTTTATCGATCTATGGTTGCAGCGATAATCCCGTTTGGGTTC
>JAYOEU010000008.1:0-49164 GCA_038116915.1 Alphaproteobacteria bacterium | reverse complement strand
TGTTCTGATGCCGGCTCTTTGGTGGCCGATCCGGGCGATCACCGGTTTTTGCTTCGCCGTGCTCTACATGGTGATCGAAAGCTGGCTGAACGAAAAATCGACCAACGAGACCCGGGGGCTGGTTTTCTCGGTTTATACGATCATCAATCTCGTGGTGCTGACCATAGGGCAGATGATGAGGCCCCTTGATTATCCGCGTAGCTACCCACTCTGCGCTATAGATTCGATTTTGTTATGGTTGGCAGCTTGGCTGGTCGCGCAGACGACGGCGCCGGCGCCGGCGCCGATTGCCTCGGTCAAGATTCGCATCGGCTATCTCTACCGGTCCTCTCCGGTGGGATTCGTAGGCTCACTGGTGGTAGGCCTCGCCAATGGATCTTTCTGGTCGTTGGCGCCGGTCTTCGCGCAAAGCAGCAGCGCGCTCGGCGGTACCTCGGGGGTTGCCGTCTTCATGAGCGTAGCCGTCATCGCGGGCGCTCTCGGCCAATGGCCTTTCGGGCGTCTGTCCGACAGGATTGACCGCCGGAAGGTCATCGTAATCATCTGTCTCGGCTCCGCCGTCATGGCGCTCGGAATGAGCCTGTTCGGCGAACGGTGGGACAATGCAGCCTTCGTTTTCGCGTTTCTGTTCGGTCTGTTCGTATTTCCGCTTTACGCGATATGCGCGGCGCATATGAACGACTCCATCAAAGCCGGCGGCTTTGTCGAGGCGTCGAGCGGTTTGCTGTTGCTTTACGCCGCCGGGGCGATTGTCGGCCCACTGATCGCCTCGCTCGCAATGCGATTTGCAGGACCGGAAGGGCTTTTCTTCTTCACCGCGATAACCCATATCCTCATGACGGGGTTCACGGTGTACCGGCTGGGACGGCGCAAGCGCAGATCAGAGGAGGACCGGACGCCATTCGCGGAATCGATCGTCATCGCCCAGACCGTTTCCACGATTGATCCGCTGACGGAGCCGGCTGCAAGGGACAAATGATATGGGCCGAAGTTCGGGACAACCCGCCCGGCTCGTCGATTGCACCACGGTGTTCGAAGGAAAATCAGGGCGCAAGCGTCCCGGAGCGCCGGCTTCTGGTTGGGCGCTCCTGATAGTGCGCGGCTTTATCTGGTTGTTTCTATTTCTGGTGATCCAGGCACCAATCGCGCGATACGCCTTGGCGGCGGGAGAGCCCGGCACGCCCACCCCACCGGTAAAATACGTCACGCAGGTCGAGGGCGGCATGTCAAAAGACTTGCGAGACCTGCTCCTGGAAGTCTCGCAAACCCGGCAGTTCCAGGACCGCGAGGTGGCGAGCCTTCTAGTGCTGCGCCGACGGGTGCAAAGCGACAGAAGCAGGCTCATCAAGGCTTTGCGGTCACGCGGGTTCTACGATGCGGCGGTGGACGGAAGGATTGACCCGGAAACTGTTCCGGCCGCGGCCGTGTTCAAGGTGGAAACCGGCCCTCTCTACCTGATCGAGGATTTCAAGATTGAGCGAACCGGCAAGGCGGATGATCCGCCGATTGCCGTCGCGCTGGCCGATATCGGAATCGAGGTCGGGATGCCCGCCGAGGCATCTCGCCTGAAGGAGGCTGAGGACCGGGTTCTGGCGATCGCGCGCCGGTCGGGATATCCGCAGCCCCGGATCAGCGAGACGGAACATGTTGTCGACCACGACAGAACCACGCTCACCTCGCGTATACTCCTGGAGCCTGGAAGGCCCGCGACGTTCGGCACCTTGTCGATCGAGGGACTGGAGCAGGTCAAGGAAGCCTATGTCAGGGTGCTCGCCGACTGGCGGGTCGGACGGCCCTACGATACGGAAGTGCTGAAGGAACTGAAAACCCGGATGACCCAAGCCGGCGTGTTCTCGACGGTGCTCGTCGATGTCGCCGAGGCGCCCGACGAGGCGGGGCGCCTGCCCGTGACCTTGAAGTTGGAGGAGCGGGATCGCCGAACCGTCGCGCTCGGCGTCCGGATCACCAGTTCCGACGAATTCCTGTCGGCCAACGCAAGCTGGCAGCACCGCAATTTCCTCGGCGGCGGCGAGACGGTGAAAGCCGAAACCACGCTCTCAACCTTGAAGCAGGAGGCCGTTCTCAGTTTCCGAAAGCCTGAATTCGTCGAGCGGCATCAGACATTCACGGCGTCCACGACCGCCCGGCACGAAGTCAGCGATGCTTTCGAGGAAAGTTCGCTTGCCGGTCTCGTGACCCTCGAACGCGAGAGCGCCGATATCTACACCACGAGCGTCGGCCTTGCCGGCGAGTTGCTGTCATTGGCCGACAATCAGGACGAATCCTACTTCGCGCTCGTCGGTTTCCCCGTGGGTTTCACCCGAGATACCCGGGACTCGCCAATTGATGCGACGACCGGCACGAGATTTACGGCAACCACAACGCCCTGGGCCAGTTTTTCCGAATCATCGTCCGGTTTCCTGGTCGGGGAAGTGGCTGGCGCGGCCTATCAGAAGCTCTGGACACGGCGGATCGTCGCCGCCGCGCGGGCTCGGCTCGGCTCCATTCTCGCGAGCGATCTGCGCGATGTACCGGCGAGCAAACGCTTCTTCGCCGGCGGCGGTTCCTCAATCAGGGGTTACGAGTTCCGCCGGGTTGGTCCGCTGGACAGCATTGGCGATCTCACCGGCGGTCGCTCGGTCGCCGAAGTCGGCGCGGAGCTACGCCTCCTGGTGACGGAGGACATCGGCATCGTGCCTTTTGTCGACGGCGGCCAGGTCTACAAGACGACCCTGCCGGGTTTCGATGAGGACCTGCGGTGGGCCGCGGGGCTCGGCTTCCGCTATAATACCCCGATCGGGCCGATCCGCCTCGACCTCGCATTTCCTTTGGACCGGCGGGACGGCGTCGACGACCGCTTTCTGTTCTACATCTCCATCGGCCAGGCTTTCTAGAGATGGCGCGGATAGGTAAATGGCTTGCGGGTTTGATGCTGGGGCTCGTCGTGCTGATCACGATCGGGCTTGCGGGCGCCTTTCGGACGGATACCGGTCGCTCGATGCTTGTGGATGCGATCGTTGCCGCGGTTGAGGCCCAGGGATGGCGCTTGTCCATCGGCCGGTTGGCCGGAGACCTGCCGTTCGAATTGACGGCGGATGGCCTGTCCGTCGCGGACACCAAGGGCGAATTCCTGCGCCTCGGCCGCGCCGAGATCAGACTGGACCCGAACGCCCTGCTGGCCGGGCGGTTGGTGTTCGAGACGATCGCACTTGATGATTTGCGGGTGATCCGGGCGCCGCAAACCGGGAGTGCCGGAAATGGGCAAACACCGGGCCGCGGCACCGCCATCGCGCTTCCCGGCATTCCCATTTCAGTGCGGGCCCTTTCCGTCATGCCCCTGACCCTGGAGGCGGAGCTGGCCGGTGAACGGGTTGCTCTGAATGTCACCTCGAGGACGGCGGTCGATCCGGAACGGGGAATCGATGCCGGCTTTGCCGTCACGCGGCTCGATGGGGACGGCGCAATCGAGGGCCGTCTGACCAGTGATGCCGGCTTGTCGCGGCTGACCGCGTCGATCAAGGGCGAAAGCGCGCAAGGTGGCTGGATCTCACGCCTGCTGGGCCTTCCGGGATATCCGGCGATAAAGGTCACCCTGGATGGCGAAGGACCGGTTTCCGGCTTCGAGGCGCGCTACGGAATTTCCGCGGGCGAAGACTTGAACAGCCAGGGCTTGGTCCGGCTTTCCTCTCTGCAACCCTTGGCTCTGACCATTGAGGGAGCCGGACGGGCGGCCGCTTTCATCCCGGCGGAGCTGCGTTCCGCGCTTTCGGGAGAGTTCGGCTACCGTCTCGCGGTTGCGATGGACCGTGACGCGGCCCGGGTGAAGATAAGCGGGTTGAAGCTTGAAGCGCCGGAAGTCACGATCGCCGGGGGAGCGGAAGCCGATTTGCAAGCCGGGACCGTCATGGCGGATGTCGCCGGCGATCTTCGCCAAACCGCCTTTCTGCGTCAACTGGCTCCGGGCCTCGATATCGGGGCTGGCGGGATCAAGCTCACGGCTTCAGGACCCATGTCGGGGCCGGATCTGGATGTGGAATTCCATGCCTTGGACGTAACGCTGTCCGGTAACAGGGCGGCTCGGGTGGAGGGGCGGATTCGGGCGAAGCCGGTTCAGGGCTTCGGCGGGGCGATTGACGGAACCGCTTCGCTACAAGGGGCCGGCCTGATCCTCCCCGATCTGCCCAAGGGTGCCTTGGGAGAGGAACTGACGGCGGATTTGTCCTTCCAGTTCGCCGACGGCGCCGTGACGGGGTCGGAAATTCATCTGATCTCGGGACCGGCCGGTCTACGCGGAGACGCATCCGTCAATCTGGAGTCCGGAACGGCGGATCTCTCCGCGTTGCTGACCCATGATGCGCTCGGAGCGGCGGTCGCGCCGTTGCGCTCGGGAAGACTGGAAGGCACTGTTCACGCACGGTACGACGGCACTCACCTTGGTCTCCAGGTGGGGGGCAGCGCGCGCGGACTCGGTACTGGCGATGCCGATCTTGATCGCGTGCTTGCCGGGGAAACCGGGTTCTGGATCGCGGCCCGGCAGATATCGGCGACCCTGTGGGAATTGTCCAGCATCGAGATAGGCAATCCCCTCGGAACGATCAGCGCGAAGGGCACCGCCGATCAGGCGGCATTGTCCGGGGATATCACGCTGACCGCCCGGATTCCCGATATCTCCCGCCTGGATGGGTCCGGAACCGTCAAAAGCGGCGCGGTCCAACTGACCGCTCTCATAAAAGGCGGGCCGGAGGCGTGCGATATCAAGTGGGATCTTTCGGCGGCTGATCTGTCGGCAATGGATCTCAGGGGGCACAGCGAACGGATCCCACGGCTCGTCGGTGGCGGCATGGTTTACCTGGAAGCGCCGGTTGTCCGGGGCGAGGCGACGGTAACGGCTGAAACACCCATCGGGCCTGCCTCGGTTGCGGCGGGGTTCGGCTGGGACGGCCGCAAACTCGCGGTCTCGAACCTGAAGCTGGACCGTGGCGGGGACCGGATCCGGGGTGCGGTTTCCGCCACAACAGCGCCTTTGGCGATGGATGGCGTCGTCGACCTGGTGATCGTCGACCTCGCGGACTGGGCGAAACTGGGAGGGATCGACCTCGAAGGAGGAATTTCCGCGCGACTGGCGGCCTCGGGAACGGGAGGCAAACAACATCTCGATTGGACCGCCGCCGCAACCCGGGTGCGGATGCCGGGTGAGACGCCGGTTTCAGTGGATCGGATTGAGCTGACCGGCGCGCTGGAAGATGCCTTCGGTGGTCGGGCGCTCAACTCCAAGACAACCATCGCCAACGCGAGCAGGGGACTGGTTCGCGCCGATCGGATGGAACTGGCGGTCCGGGGCGAGCCGGACCAACTGAATTTCGATCTCCGGATGACCGGGGAGGCGGCTGGCAAGACACTGCTTGCTGAATCCGCCGGCTCGGTCGGCATCGGTGATGTCCTTCGCGTCGGCGTCGACAGGTTCGAACTCACCGGGCCGGAGCGGCTTGTAAGCCTTCTCGCACCAGGCCGCGCGACGATCTCCGAAAACCGCATCGCTCTCGAGCCGGTGTCTATCGCTCTGTTCGGCGGGCGGATTGATGTTGCCGGAGGAGTCAACGGCGACCAGGCAAGCGGAACCTTGTCGGTCACGAATGTTTCCTTGCCGGCCATTGCGGCCTTTTCCGGTCGTGAGCTCTCCGGCGGTTCATTCAATGCCTCTGGTGAAATCTCCGGTCCGCTGACTGAACCAAGCGGAAGGCTCGATCTTGAACTGAAGGACGTCAGCGGATTTGGCGGCTCCAATGGTGAGCTGCCGCCGGTATCACTCGCCACGGCAGTGCGTCTGGACCGCGGCGCGCTGGATGGGCGGGCGGTTCTTTCCGGGATTGGCGCTGTGCCCTTTGAGGCGCGCCTGGTGACCCGGCTTCCCGGGAAAGACCCGGTCGTCCCGGTGGAGGTCACCATGGACTGGCGGGGCGGCTTGGGCGAACTCGCGGCGGCCCTGCCGCTGGACGGCAACCTGATAAAAGGTGAGGCCGTGGTCGATCTCGACTTCGTCGGCGCCTTTGATGCCCGGGATGGTTCCGTCACGCCGGAACGGACCTCCGGCCATATCAATATCAGTGCCGGGCGGTTCGAAAATTTTGTGTCCGGCGCGCTGCTCGATCCGGTTACCGCGTCGGTGACGCTCGATGGAACGAGGCTGGTCATCCAGTCGGTGGAGGCGGGTGATACGACCGGCGGCACCGCGAAGATCTCCGGCGATGTGGAACTCGCGGAGCCGACGCGGCCCAAGGTCTCGCTCGATCTGGTGATGCGTGAGATGACGGTCGCGCGGCGGGACGACGCGACGGTTCAACTCAATGCGGATCTCGCGGTGCGCAGTAAGGAACGTCGGTTTCTGGTGTCCGGCGAGATCGTCAACCAAAGGACTGAAATTCACCTGATCGGCGCGCTTCCAGCGGGGGTCGAGGAAATCGTGGTCGAGGAAATTCGAGACGGGGTGACCGTAACCCCGGCGGGCGAGGTGCGGGCGCCGCCTGCCGCAGCGCCTCCGGTTGATCTCGATCTGAAATTTTCCGCGCCTGGACGGATATTCGTGCGGGGCCGGGGGTTGGATTCCGAATGGGGCGGCGAGATCAAGATCTTCGGAACCGCCGCCGTCCCGAGACTGTTGGGAGAGATTGCCCCGATCCGCGGTGGGTTTGAGTTTGCTGGACGGCGCTTTGATCTCGGCGCGGGCGGTGTCGCCTTTTCCGGTGGCGAGGTTATCGAACCGACACTCAACCTGTCGGCAACCCACAAGGGTGCTGATTTCACGGCGATTGCGCGGATCACCGGCAACCCGTCTAAACCAGAATTCGGCCTTTCCAGCGATCCGTCCTATCCGGAGGATGAGATCCTCGCAAAAATCCTGTTCGGGAAATTTACCGCGCGGCTGACCGCGACCGAGGCGATCCAGCTTGCCCAGTCGACGCGCACCCTGCTGAGCGGCGAGCCTGGAACGCTCGACAAGATTCGCGGCGCCATCGGCGTCGATGTTCTGACCTTCGCGCCGGGAGCCTCGGACAGCGAGCTTGGGCGTCTGAAGGCCGGAAAATATGTCCGCGACGACCTGTTTGTCGGGGTGGAGCAGGGGACCACCGCAGGCAGCACGCGCTCGATCGTAGAATGGACCCTGACGCCGAAAGTCACCGTGGAAGGCACTGTCGGCTCCAGCAGCGAGAGCACTCTCGGTATTCAGCGCCGGTGGGAATACTGACCCTGGTTCCGGTGGCGGAACCCTTGACCGTCAGTTTTCGGGTCGTCCACCGGAGCCGAGGGTCATCCGCGCCATGACCGTGTCACGCTTGATCCGCCAATGGAACAGCGCGGCGCCGACATGCATTGCGATCAGGCCGGCCAGGATCCAACCGATGATGCCGTGCAGTGAGTAGAGCAAGGTGCCGAGAGCCTGATCCTTGGCGATGAATTGCGGCACGGACCAGGCGAAGAACTCGACCGGATAGTCTGCCGCATCGGTCGCCATCCAGCCGAGAACCGGCATTGCGAACAGGCAAACATAGAGGGTCTTGTGAACGATGCCGCTGAGGTGCGCCTGCCATGGCACCAGCGGGGGATCGTAGGGCGGAGCGCCGTGTCTAAGGCGCAAGATCAGGCGGCACACCATTGCCGCCAGAATGATCAGCCCAAATGTCTTGTGATAGGTGTAGATGAGGTTCCGCACGGCCTCGCCGAAAGTCTTGGTCACGCCCTCAAACCCCATGAGTCCGAGCAAGAGCCCGCCGGCCAGCACCGCGATCGCCATGATTGCGACGGCCCAGTGCACGAGACGCTGCGGCAGGCTGTAGCACGGGGCCGCGTCGGGCGTTCCGGTCATCATCGCCTCCAATTGATGTGTGGGTTTGAGGGTATCGAGCGGACCTTTGGAAGTAACCTCACGTCCCGACGATCATGAGCCGAGATATGACCAAACGAAGAGAGCCTCAAAATTTTGCTCAGAAATGATTTCCTGTTCCATTCGTTTTGATCCCATCGGGGTCTTCTGCCCGGTCCCGCGCGATCAAAAGGCCGATGGGTCAGCTTCGTCGGCCAGGAGGCTTTCGCGCGACGTCTCCGCCGATATAGGCTTGCCGTCGGATGCCGTGATGAAGGATCCAAGGATGATGGATGAATTGCCTTTCGAGGGTCTGCGGGTCCTCGATCTCTCGCAAGGGATCGCGGGGCCCTATTGCGGCATGATGCTGGCCCGCAATGGCGCTGACGTGATCAAGCTGGAACCGACCGGCACCGGATGCTGGAGCCGGCAGCTCGGAAAGGCCGTCGGCGATCAGACGGCGCATTCCCTGATCGTCCACCGCGGCAAGCGAAGCCTGGCGCTGGATCTGAAATCCTCTAGGGGTGTCGAAATCGCGCGGCGGCTCGCGGCGGACTGTGATGTGCTGATCCAGAACTATCGCGTCGGGAAGATTGACCGGTTCGGCCTCGACTACGGCACCGTGCGCAAGACCAACGAGGCGATCGTCTATCTTTCGATCACCGGGTTCGGCGCCAGCGGACCGAACGCGGACCTTCCGGCGACGGATTCGGTGATGCAGGCCTATACCGGACTGATGTCGATCAACCGGGATGCGAGCGGCATGCCCCAGCGGCTCAATATGCTGGCGATCGACTTCGCCTGCGGTCTGTACGGATTTCAGGCCGTCTCGGCGGCCCTGTACGCCAAGGCGATGAAGGGCAGGGGAGCGCATATCCAGACCAGTCTTCTGGAGGCGTCGCTGGCGTATCAGGAGGCGGCGATGATCGAATCCGCGTTGCAGGGCGATGTCGTGGAGCCGATCGGCATGCCTGTCGGAACCTTCAGGACACGCGACGGCTATATGAGCATCAATGCCCGCCGGCAGCCGCAGTTCGAGCGCTTCGCCAAGCTGCTGGGCCGCGAGGAATGGATTGCGGACAAGAGATTCGTCGATCCTCGCACCCGGGTTGAACATCGCGAGGCGCTGCTGGACCTGTTGCGGCCGATCATCGAGACCAAGACCACGGACGAATGGTGCGCCCTGCTGTCCGAAATCGATGTGCTGCATGGCCGGGTCCATACCCACAAGGACATTTTCGAGGACCCGCAGGTCAAGGCGATCTCGGCGCTTCGCTGGGTCGATGATCCGGTTTTGGGCAGGGTGCCGATGGCGAGCCTGCCGGGGCAGCCGGCGCCGGCGACGGGAGACCGCTACACGCTCAGCCCGGGGCTGGGAGAGCACACGCGAGAAATTCTGGCGGAACTCGGACATGACGCGGCGGCGATTTCGTCGCTCATTGAGGCCGGTGTCGCGCAGGCGTTGGGCTGACCGGGCGTAAAGGGAGAAAGGCGTGTTGGAAACGGCGTTATTCAAGGCGGGCAGCTATCGCTATGTGCGGGGTCCGTTCCAGTATTCGGGCGGCGTCCGCGCCGAACCCGGCTTCACCATCGAACGGGCGCGGTTTCGCGAGCCGGTGCCCGTGGCCGAGGGATTTCGGCGCATTGAGGCCTATTTCGAGTCGATCGGCCGTCCGACGACCGCCTTCTGCGCCTGTGAGCTTCGGTCCCCGGCGCCGTTCACGGATCAGGGCTTCATCGATTTCAACCGGATCTATGTCGGCACGCTGGAGCGTTGGGGCATCTTCAAGGACGACGAAAACCCGGTGGCGCGCTCCAATGTCTGCCCGGAAGTGAGCCCGCCGCCCGAACCGAGCTTCGAGGCGTTCTGCTATACCGTGCCGATCTCCAATGGGGATGCCGGCAAGGCACCGAGTTTCGTGATCGCCGGCTCCGGCGAGGCGAATGAAGGGCCGGGACCCTACCGCGACAAGATCGTACGCTATGGCGAGACCTCGAATGACGCCATGCGGGACAAGGCAAGGCATGTGCTGGGCGCGATGGAGGCCAGGATGTCGGCGCTGGGTGTCGGCTGGGCGGATGCTTCCACCACCCAGGTCTATACCGTCCACCCGCTGCATCCGTTCCTTGAGGAGGAGATCGTGCGCCGGGGCGCGATTCCGGCGGGGCTCACCTGGTACTATGCCCGGCCGCCGGTCCAGGGTCTGGAATACGAGATGGATTTGCGCGGCGTGCCGCTGGAACGCGTGCTGTAGCGAAGGCGCGAGCGGTCGTCATCGCATCGCGGAGCGGGGATTGACGGACATCCAGTCCTTCGACGTCGTGATCGTCGGATCGGGCGCGGCGGGATTGAGCGCGGCACTGACCGCGGCGGTCCATGGCGCGCGTCCCCTGGTGCTGGAGAAATCCGATCTCATCGGCGGCACGACGGCCATGTCCGGCGGTTGCATCTGGATTCCAAACAACCACCACATGGCCCGGCTTGGCCTGTCGGATTCCCGCGCGTCGGCGCTGGACTATATCCGCGCCGTCTCGCCCGAGGGTTGGCACAATGCGGAGGAGCCGCTATGGGCCGCATTCGTGGACCATGCGCCGGAGATGCTGAAACTGCTCGAGGCGCACAGTCCGACGCGGTTCACCCTCAACCGTGACCCGGACCCCTATGCCGAGGCAACCGGCGGCATGGCGGAGGGCCGCAATGTCTCCGCCGCGCCAATCCGTATCGGCATTCTTGGGCCCTGGCGCGACAAGGTCCGTGCCTCCACCATCGACATGCGGATCAATTACGAGGAGGTCGTCGACCGGTTTTTCTTCGCCAATCCGAAACGGCACATGCCCCGGCTTCTGCCGCGCCTTATGTGGCGGAAGCTGACCGGTTCGTACACCCGAGGACGGGCGCTGACCATCGGTCTGCTGAAGGGTTGCCTCGACAAGGGCGTGACGATATGGCCGGCGACGCGGGCAACCAGGCTTCTGACCGCCGAGGGGCGGGTCGTCGGTCTCGAAGCCCTGCGGGACGGGACGCCTGTCGAAATCCGCGCGTCCAAGGGTGTGATCCTGGCGAGCGGCGGATTTGAATGGAATCCGGAAATGATGGCCAAGCACTTCCCGGGCCCCGTCGAGTGGACGGCTTCGCCGCCGACTAATACCGGGGACGGCCAACGGATGGCCGAAGCAATCGGCGCCCAGCTTGATCATATGGATCAGGCCCTCGTCATGGGTGTGACACCGGTAACCTACGAGGGCCGGTTGATGGGACAGCCGGCGGCGGACTATTTTCTGCCGCACTCGATGATCGTGAACCGGCGCGGCCGCCGCTTCGTCAATGAAAAGCAGATGAATATCGGCCTCGCCTTCGCCGAGATCGACCAGGCGACCGGCACGCCGGCCCATCTGCCCGCCTGGCGGATTTATGATGCGCAGTTCGCGGCGCGCTACCCGCATGCCATGCCGAATGCAGCCGTTCCCGGTAACCGGTTCGAAGCGCCCAGCCTCGAGGAACTGGCGGCGATGATCGATGTCGACGCGGCGGGGCTTGTCGAAACCGCGCGCCGTTTCTCCGATTTCGCGCGGGCCGGGATCGACGAAGATTTCGGACGGGGCACAAGCATCTGGGACAGAAAACGGGGCGGCGACCCGGATCACCAACCCAATCCAACGCTCGGAACCATCGAAAAGCCGCCTTTCTATGCGATGCCCTTCAAGGCTGGGTTCCTCGGCACCAAGGGTGGGCCGAGAACCAACGAGAAGGCCGAGGTCATGAATCGCGATGGCGAGGTGATCGAAGGGCTCTATGCCGCCGGCAATGTCATGGCGAACAGCTTCGGCTCCAAGGGTGTCGGTGCGGGCACCACACTCGGGCCGTGCCTGACCTGGGGGTATATCGCCGCCTTGAATGCCGTCGCAGGGTCGCGGCGTTGAATGCACGACATTTCCCCCGCCATGCATCCGGGCTAGTCTGACGGACGCCGCTGTCGAACAATCTCAAAAGGGTCCGGATATGGAAAATGTAGCCTTCACCCTGGTGATGCTTCCTCCGCAGAACGACATCCGGCGCGGCTGGGCGGCCCGGGTTGCCGCGCAAGATATCGGTGTGCGGGTTTTGCAGCCGGAGACCATCGAGGAGGCGAAGCGGGATATCGCCGAAGCTGACGCGGCCTTTGGCGCGCTCCCGCTGGAGGTGCTGAAATGCGCGACCCGGCTGCGCTGGCTCCAAGCCCCGCAGATCGCCCCGCCGGCCGGGTTCTACTACCCGGAGCTCGTCGAGCACCCGGTGGTCGTGACCAACCAGCGGGAGATCTTCAACGATCATATCGGCGCTCATATCATGGCCTTCGTGCTCGCCTTCGCGCGGGGGCTGCACTACTACCTGCCGCAGCAATATCGCCGAGAATACAAGCCGCGGCCGAACGATACCGGGGTCGTGCATCTACCGGAGTCCTGTGCCCTGATTCTCGGTGTCGGAGGCATCGGCGCCGAGGCGGCGCGCCTGTGCAAGGCTTTTGGGATGACGGTGATCGGCGTTGACGGACGGCGCAAGGACCTTCCCGACGGGGTTGACGAGATGCATCCGCCGGACAGGCTCGATACGCTTCTGCCGCGCGCCGATTTCGTGATCATGACCATTCCTCACACCCCCGAGACGGAAGGCATGATGGACCGGGCCCGGCTGCGCCACATGAAACCTTCGGGCTTTCTCATCAATATCGGACGCGGCAAGACGGTCCGGCTGGACGATCTCGTTGCCGCGCTGGAAGCGG
Source organism: Alphaproteobacteria bacterium (assembly GCA_038116915.1). Lineage (GTDB taxonomy): Bacteria > Pseudomonadota > Alphaproteobacteria > Thalassobaculales > Thalassobaculaceae > JADHLJ01. The sequence continues at coordinate 36,546 of JAYOEU010000008.1, read as the reverse complement.
GGGAAATCGCCGGCGCCGCGTTGGACGTTTTCGAGATAGAGCCGCTTCCGGCGGAGCATGCCCTGTGGTCGGCGCCGAATGTGTTGCTCACCCCGCATACCGCCGGATACGGGCCCTATCTCGACGACCGGCGGCTGGATATTCTGCTCGACAACTGTCGCCGCTTCGCCAAGGGGGAACCGTTGCGCAACGTGGTGGACAAGTCGGTTTGGTTCTAGCCGCCGAACGCCCGAACCGGAGTTTTCGAGATCATGCAACAATTCGCGAATGCCCCCGATGCCGATCAGGCCCGGGCCGATGCGGAGGCGCATTTCTGGCCGCATTCCCAGCAGGCCGGAAACATGGAGTCCGCCACCGGCGTGCAACTCGTCACCCATGGCCACGGCGTCTGGGTCGAGGACCCGGAGGGGCGTCGTTGGTTCGATACCCTGTCCGGCCTCTGGCTGGTGAATATCGGACATGGACGACGCGAGATCGCCGACGCGGTGTACCAGCAGATGCTTTCGCTCAGCTTTTCGCCGAACGATACGGTCTCGCCGGTCACGGCGGCCCTGTCGGCGCGGCTTGCGAGGCTTTCCGGCGACCCTCGCGCCCGGACCTATTTCGTCAGCGGCGGTTCCGAGGCGAACGAAACGGCGCTTAAGATCGCCAAGAATTATCACCACCTGAACGGAGAGCCGAACCGCTGGAAGGTGTTGAGTCGGCGCGGCTCGTACCATGGCGCGACCTTGGCCTGCACCAGCCTCGGACGCGGTGGGCCGGGCGGAGCAAGTGTGCCGGCGCAGTTCGGCCCGCTGGTTCCGGGCAACATCCATGTCGCCCAGCCCGCGCCATACCGCTGTCATGCCTGCGCCCGAGATGGCGCCTGTTCCCTGGATTGTGCCCGCGACGTCGAGCGCGCGATTCTGCATGAGGGTCCGTCGACCGTCGCCGCGTTCATCGCCGAGCCGATCTCGGCTGCGGCGGGCATTCATGTGCCGCATCCCGACTATTGGCCGGCGGTGCGGGAAATCTGCGACCGCCATGGCGTGCTGCTGATCGCGGACGAGGTCATCACCGGTTTCGGGCGCACCGGCAGAATGTTCGCGACGGAGCATTGGGGCGTCCAGCCGGATATCCGGACCGTCGCCAAGGGTCTGACCAGCGGTTATCTGCCGATCGGCGCCGCGATCTGTTCGGGCAAGGTGGCGGATGTCTTCATCGGCGAGGGCGACAAGACGTTCCTGCACCTGATCACCTTCGGCGGAAATCCCGCGTCCTGCGCGGCGGCGATGGCGAATCTCGATATCATGGAGAACGAGAACATGGCTGGGCGTTCGGCGGAGATGGGCGACTATCTCTATGAACGCCTCCAGACCCTCCGTGATCACCCCATCATCGGCGATGTGCGGGGCGGCAAGGGTCTTCTCTGTGCCCTGGAACTGGTGCGGGACAAGCAGACCCGGGAGCCGTTCCCGAAGGCGGTGAAGCTCGACAAGCTCGCGGTGCGGGCAATGCGGCAGAACCACATGCTGGGCCGGGCCGGCCACATCATTCCGATTGCTCCGCCGCTTTGCATCACGCGGGATGAAATCGACGAAGCCGTCAAACGCCTGGGCGCGGTTTTGGATACGCTCGCGGAGCAGCTCGAGGTGTCCTAGGCCGAGGCGCATGCAGGTTAGAGATACGGGCTCCTTGCCTTGCCCCGACAAGGTGCGGCGCGTATTCTCCACGGCCTGCCATTTGTCTTCCGGGGCCCGCTTGCATGACCGACCGTATCCTGATCCTCGACTTCGGCAGCCAGGTCACCCAATTGATCGCGCGCCGGGTTCGCGAGAGCGGGGTTTACTGCGAGATTCTGCCCTTCAACACCGATCTCGGACGGATCAGGGACTTCGGCGCCAAGGGCATCATCCTTTCTGGCGGGCCGGCATCCGTGCTGGAGATCGACACGCCGAGAGCGCCGGACTATGTCTTCGATTCGGGGCTGCCGGTGTTCGGCATCTGCTATGGCCAGCAGACCATGTGCGCTCAGCTTGGCGGACGGGTCGAACGCTCGGATCACCGGGAATTCGGGCGCGCCAAGGTTGAGGTTTCGGGCGATTGCGCCCTGTTCGGCGGCGACTCGACCGGGACCTGGAAGACCGGCGCGCGCGAGCAGGTCTGGATGAGCCACGGTGACCGGGTGATCGAATTGCCGCCGGGTTTCCGCGTGGTCGGCCGTAGCGGCGGCGCGCCCTTCGCGATCATCGCCGACGATACGCGCCGCTATTACGGTACCATGTTCCATCCCGAGGTGGTGCATACCACTAAAGGAGCCGCATTGCTGCGAGCCTTCACGCACGGCGTCGCCGGTTGCAAGGGCGAATGGACGATGGCGGCGTTCCGGGCCCAGGCGGTTCAGGCGATCCGCGACCGGGTTGGTTCCTCCAAGGTCATTTGCGGGTTGTCAGGCGGGGTGGATTCCTCGGTCGCGGCGGTGCTGATCCACGAGGCGATCGGCGATCAGTTGACTTGTGTTTTCGTCGATCATGGCCTGCTCCGCAAGGGCGAGGCGGATGAGGTGGTTGACCTGTTCCGCGATCACTACAACATCCCCCTGGTCCATAAGGATGCGAGCGGCATGTTCCTGGACGCGCTGGCCGGCGTGTCCGATCCCGAGGTCAAGCGCAAGACCATCGGTGGACTGTTCATAGATGTGTTCGATGCCGAGGCGGGCCGGATCGAAAATGTCGAGTTCCTCGCCCAGGGCACGCTGTATCCGGACGTGATCGAAAGCGTCTCCTTCATCGGCGGGCCCAGCGTCACCATCAAGTCGCACCACAATGTCGGCGGCCTGCCGGAGCGCATGAAGCTGAAGCTGGTTGAGCCTCTGAGAGAGCTTTTCAAGGACGAGGTCCGTGATCTCGGCCGCGAGCTCGGGTTGCCGGAAAGTCTGGTTGGACGGCATCCGTTTCCGGGGCCGGGGTTGGCGATCCGGATTCCGGGCGAGATCACCCGGGAAAAGCTCACTATCCTGCGCAATGCCGACGCGGTCTATCTCGACGAGATCCGCAAGTGGGGTCTCTATGACAAGATCTGGCAGGCCTTCGCGGTCCTGTTGCCGGTGCGCACGGTCGGCGTGATGGGAGATGCCCGGACCTATGACTATGCATGTGCGCTCCGGGCGGTGACCTCCACGGATGGCATGACGGCGGACTACTACCCGTTTCCGCACGAGTTTCTCGGCCATGTCGCGACCCGCATCATCAACGAGGTCCGCGGCATCAATCGGGTGACCTACGACATCACGTCTAAGCCGCCCGGGACCATCGAGTGGGAGTAACGGTCAAGGCGCGGCGAGAAACGTCAGCACCGCGGCATTGAACGAGTCCGGAGCCTCCCAATACGGCGCGTGACCGATGGCCGGCAGGGTAACGAGCGTGACGCGTGACAGATGACGGGAGACCATCTCCTGCATCGGTGGCGGTGAGTAAAGGTCGGCCTCGCCGGTCAGCAGGAGCACCGGCAAGTGCAGCGCCTCAAGCGTTGCCCAGGTCACGGCGCCACCGGTCGGTTGTGTGATATGACCCTTGCCGGACAGAGCCTGTTCCGAGAGCGCGGCGAACCGGGCGACGCCTTGTGGGTTCGAGGCGCGGTAGGATGGGCCGAGTTCAAGGAACTCCGTCGAGGCGACGCCGCGCAGGCTGCCGACGGCGAGCCGTGCATGCATGGCGCGCCATTCCTCCTCGTCCGGGGCGAAGATTGTGCCCACTAGAACAAGGGTATCAACCTTGTCCGGGAACCTGCATGTAAAGCTGAGCGCCGTGATGCCGCCCGCCGCCGCGCCGAGCAGATGCGCTGTTTCGATGCCGAGCGCGCTCAACAGATGGTCAAGGTCATCGACGGTCGTGCCGGGCCGGTCGGCGGGCCCGTGATCCGATGGCTGGTGCCCCCGCCGGGAATAGCTGATTACCCGGTAGCCGGCCTCGGCGAAAGCCTGGCGCTGATGTTCCCAGATCAAGGCTCCTTGCGAGGCCGGGTGGCAGAGGACGAGGGCCGGGCCATCGCCGCCGGTATCCCAATACCAGAGCCGCGCTCCGGCGATATCGGCGAAGCCTTCCTTCATCGTCTCGGCCCCGGCATCGTATGGAGGCTCCAATATTTCAGGAATCGTCGGAAACCGGGCAGGCCAGCACTGCCGGCCTCGCGTTGAACCGGTCATGCCAGGCAGAGAGTTTCGGGCGGCCCGCGCGCCAGTTATCGTCGACGAAGCGAAAGTCGAGATATCCCAGCGCCGTGCCGATCGCCACATGGCCGATATCGAAGGGCCGGGCTTCAATAATGTCGGCTTCGGCTTCCAGACGGCTTACGGCTTCGCTTGCCTTTCGTTCGTTGGAGGCGATGACAGCGGCGTTGCGCTGTTCCTCGGGCTTGAGCCTTTCGCCGAGCCGAATCAGACAGATATCAAGAATCCCGTCCCCCAGCGCCTGATAACGCAGCGTCTGAAAGCGGGTTTTCGGATCCGAGGGGTAGAGTTTCACGCCGTTGTGCAAACTGTCGAAATACTCGCAGATCACCCGGCTGTCGAACAGGGCGGAGCCGTCATCCAACACCAGTGTCGGCAGCTTGTTCAGCGGATTGTCCGCGAACAGTTCCTCGGCCGGCTTGAATGTCGAGACCACGGTCCGCATACAGGTCAGTCGATCGGCGATGCCAAGCTCGTTGGCCGTGATCATGACCTTGCGGACGTAAGGAGAGCGAGGGGACCAGTGCAGTTTCATGGAAGGCGATCCTTGTCAGCATGATGTATTGACCGCGCCGGGGCGGGGCATCGACGGCTATGCGCCGGCTATTCCAGATCAATGTCCAGAATTGTCATATGCAGATCGTAGGATGTCTCGCCGTCATCCTCGTCCTTGAAGAGGACGCCGATGAATTCGCCGTCCAAGGTCACCTCCGCGGAATCGTCCTTGTTCTTTCGCCCTTCGATGGCTATCCCGGTATTGCGGAATTTGCCCCGCAGATAGCGTTCGATCTTGGCGATTTCCATGTCGTTCACGAGGCGCTCCTTGACGTTTGTGACAGGGGTCCGCGTGACGGACCATGGGGCCGGAGAATAAGCAGGCACTGGCCAAGTGCAAGCAAAGAAAGCCTTGCCGGCCGCGATAGCACGGGAGTGAAAGGAGTGATGAGCAAGCCCTCGCCGATCATCATCGACTGTGATCCAGGGATCGACGACGCGATCGCCCTGATGCTGGCCCTGGCGAGCCCGGAGGAGTTGGAGGTTCTCGCGATCAGCACGGTCGCCGGCAATGTCGGTTTGCATCATACCGAGGCGAACGCCCGGCGGCTTCGCGATCTCTGCGGAGCGGAGCAGGTGCCGGTTCTGGCGGGTTGCCCCCGCCCGCTGCTGCGCGCGCCAGTGACGGCGGGACATGTTCACGGCGAAACCGGTCTTGAAGGCAGCGGACTTCCTGAAGCGCAAGGGGAACGGGACCTGCGCCATGCCGTTGATTTTCTGCGCGATACGATAAGGGCCAGACCCGGAGAGATTACCGTCGTCGCGGTCGGACCGCTGAGCAATCTGGCGGTCGCGCTGGTACAGCGTCCTGAACTGGCGCGCGAGGTGCGCCGGATCGTCATCATGGGCGGCTCGGCCGGGCCTGGAAATGTGACGCCGCATGCCGAGTTCAACTTCTTCGCCGACCCGCATGCCGCCCGGATCGTTTTCGAGAGTGGCGCGCCGATCTCGATGTATGGCCTCGACATCACGCGGCAGGTCCGGGCGGAACCCGCATGGTTGGCGGCGCTCGAAAAGATCGACAACCCTGTTACGCGGGTGGCAACGGGCATGCTGAGGCACTACGGCTCCGTCGGCGGCGCTCTGCACGATGTGCTGGCGATCGGCCATTTGTTGCGCCCGGATGATTTTACGCTGGAGCCGTGCCAGGTCCGGATTGAGACCGACGATCAGGCGACGCTCGGCAAGTCCCATGTTGACCGCGGCGCCGGCGGCGGAGCGGCGAACGCGGAGGTCGGCTTTCATGCCGATGCGCCGAGCTTTTTGGCATTTCTTGAGCAACGGCTGGCAAGGTACAGTCGCGGATGAGATGCTCCTACGCCTTTCAACGGATCGCTGGCCGGTATTCAATTCATGATTCACACGCCGAAATCGGCGGCATTCGCCGGCCTCAAGTTTCACAGCCGCAAAAGCGTCGAATTTGTCGATTATTGGGGCTCGCTTCCCAAACAGGACGGCATCCCCTCGCGCCGGGATTTCGATCCCTGCAAGCAGGGGCCGGTGCTCTCAAGCTATGTGATCCACGAACTGATCTCGCCGGAATTCATCCGCGTTCGGCTGGCGGGCACCAATATCCGCGACCAATACGGGTTCGAAACCACCGGGCACAACTATCTCGATTTCGTCGATGAATGGCGCCGCGAGACCGCCTCGAAATCGCTCTTCCTGATCTGCGAGCATCCCTGCGGCCTGTTGGCATCGATCCGGTCGGTGACCAGATCGGGACGGGTCTTGGCGAACGAATCCGTCGGTTTGCCGATGCGCGATAATTCCGGTGCCGCCACTCTGATCTACTATCAGTCGAACATGATCGACGTGGAGGAATTCCGCGAACCCAGCGAGGACGAGATACTGAGGATCGACGTGGTCGATGAGACCTATTTCGATATCGGCGCCGGTATCCCCGCCTTCAATCAGATCGAATATCTTAAAAGCGCCGGCTTGAGGCCCGATCCGGGCTAACGGCCTTGCCGTCGTCCGCCGCCGGCTCCGTCAGCGTTCCGCCATCACCGCCCGAGCCGCCGCCGCGATCTTGTGACGGTCCGGGAACACCGCGTCCTCAAGTGTGGGACTGTAGGGGATCGGCACCTGCAACGCGCAGACCCGGCGGACCGCTGCTTTCAGGCATTTGAACGTCGCCGGATCCTCGGTGATCAGCGCCGAGATTTCCGCCGACGCGCCACAGGTCGGCCCGGCCTCGTCCGCCACCACCACCCGGCCGGTCTTGCGGGCCGAGGCGCGGATTGTTTCGGCGTCCATCGGCACCAGGGTGCGCGGGTCAATGACTTCCGCCGAGATGCCTTCCTTTTCCAGGGTTTCCGCCGCCGCCAACGCCTCGTGCACCAGCCAGGCGAGCGCGACGATGGTGACGTCCGTGCCCTCCCGCTTCACGTCGGCGACGCCAAGCGGAATGGTGTATTCCTCCTCCGGCACCTCGCCCTTCAGAGTCAGCAGCCGGGTCGACTCGAACGAGATGACCGGATTGTCGTCCCGGATCGCGGTTTTCAGCAGCCCCTTCGTATCGTAGGGCGTCGAGGGCAGGATCATCTTCAGCCCCGCCAGATTCATGAACATGGAATAGGGGCTTTGCGAATGCTGGGCCGCCATCCTGACGCCGCCGCCAACGGTCGCGCGGTAGAGGATCGGGAACTTGGTCTGGCCGCCGAACATGTAGTGGATCTTCGAGGCCTGGTTCACCACCTGGTCCATGGCGACGAACGAGAAGGTAACCATCCGCCAATCGATGATCGGCCGGAAGCCGGACCCGGCGGCGCCGATGCCCATGCCGGTCAGCGCGCCCTCGGCGATCGGCGTGCCGCGCACCCGCGCCTCGCCGAAGCGCTGGACCAGCGGCGGCGGCGCGTCGGTCGAGAGATGGAAGATCTTCTCGTCACGCTGCATCTCCTCGATCAGCGCTTCCATGCCGGCTTCGGCGCAGGAGATTTCCCTGGTCATGCTCCGTCTCCCTCTCAGGCCGCGAACACGTCGTCGGTGGCGCGTTCCGGCGCCGGGAAGGGGCTGGCCTTGGCGAAGGCGACGGCGGCCTCGACCTTGTCGAGGATCTCGTCGTCCATGGCCTTCCATTCCTCCTCGCTTAGCTGGCCCTGCTGGCCCTTCAGGTGCGCGACCAGCCGGTCGATCGGGTCCTTCTTCATCCAGGCGTCGATCTCTTCCTGGGGCCGGATGTCGGGCTGGGTCGGCCGTTCGGTATGGCGCCGGTGGCGGTAGGTCTTACACTCGATCAGGGTCGGCCCCTCGCCGGCGCGGGCGCGGGCCACCGCCTTGGTTGCCGCTTCGTGCACCGCGAAGATGTCGTTGCCGTCGACAATGACGCCGGGAATGCCGTAGCCGCCGGCCCGCGCCGCCACATCCTGCACGGCGAGTGCCCGCTCCGCGGAGGTGTTGACCGCCCAGAGATTGTTCTCGCAGACATAGATCATCGGCAGCTTCCAGGCGGCCGCGATGTTCAGCGATTCATGGAACGGCCCGGCGCAGGACGCCCCGTCGCCGAAGAACGACACCGCGACCCGGCCCTTGCCCTCAAGCTGGGCGGCCAGGCCCGCGCCGGTGATGATCGAGATCCCGCCGGCGACGATCCCGTTGGCGCCGAGCATGCCGATATTGAAATCGGCGATATGCATCGAGCCGCCCTTGCCCTTGCAATAGCCGGTCTCGCGCCCGTAAAGCTCCGCCATCATCCGGTTGAGATCGGCGCCCTTGGCGATGCAATGGCCGTGGCCCCGGTGGGTGCTGATGATCTGGTCGTCCCGGTTCAGCGCCGCGCAGACCCCGACCGCCACCGCCTCCTCGCCGATATAGCAGTGCACCGTGCCGTAGATATCGCCCGCCACATAATCCGTCGACGCCCGCTCCTCGAAGCGCCGGATGGTCTGCATCAGCCGCAGCATCTCCCGCTGCCGTTCCGGTGAAATGTCCATGACAAGGCCTCCCGATCATCGCGGTGTGATGGGAGAGTGTAACGCGGATTGCGCCGAAGGCGAGGGGGCGGGTGACGGGATTAAGGGTGTGATGGCGCCGGCTCTCCAATTCCAGCCGTCGCCCTGGCGAAAGGCAGGGCCAAGCACTGTGGGTGCCGCGTGATGGATCGCCGCCGTTGGGAGCTGGGGTTGGCTCCGGTGCAGGGCCCTGCCTTGCGCCAGGGCGACGGAAAAGTGGTAGTTCGGCCGCCTGACGCGACGGGTGACACTTCCAAATCCGTATCCCCGACGAAGGTCGGGGCCGACGCCTGAGGCCGGTCAACGTGACGGGTGGTGGAGCACTTTCAAAGATCATCGGAATTGCTCGGCCAGCCGTCGCTAGCTGCCTTCTCAGGCGTCGGCCCCGGCCTGCGCCGGGGATACGGGGTGTGAAGGCTGAGATAAAATCCGTCCTCTAATTCAGCAGCCCCTCGAGCCCGCTGTCGACGCTGATGGCTTGGCCGGTGACGGTCGCGCCCATGGGGGAGCAGAGGTAGAGGATCATGCCGGAGATATGGGTCGGCGGCACGAAGGCGCGCAGCGAGGTGATGGAGACCATCTCGTCGCGGGTCTGGTTCTCCGAGACCCCGTCGGCCTTGGCCTTGGCCTGGATGACCCGGGTGATGCGGTCGCCCTCGACCGGGCCCGGCTGGATGCAGTTGCAGCGGATGCCGAAGGGGCCGGCCTCCAGCGCGGTGGTGCGGGTGAGGCCGACGATGGCCCATTTCGAGGCCACATAGGGGCTGCGCAGGGCGAAGCCGAACTTGCCCGCCGCCGAGGAGAGATTGACGATGCCGCCGCCGCCGGCCTCCTTGATGCGCGGGATGGCGCGCTGGGTGCACAGGAAGGCGCTGGTGAGATTGACGGTCACGCAGGCGTTCCAGTCCTCAAGGCTGATCTCCTCGATCGGTGAGGTCGGCCCGGCGGTGCCGGCATTGTTGATCATGAAGTCGAGGCCGCCGAGATACGCGTCGGCGCGTTCGAACAGAGTGTCGATGGCATTGGGGTCGGAGACGTCGGCGACCATGCCGTCGGTATTCCTGTTGGCCGAAAGCGTCGTCTCGAGCCCCGCTTCGTCGATGTCGCAGATGAACACCTTGGCGCCCGCCTCGGTGAACAGCTTGACCGTGTGCCGCCCGATGCCGCCGCCCGCCGCCGTGATGATTGCTCTCTTGCCGCTCAAATCCAGTTCCATGTCCGTCCCGCCCCGTTGCTGGTTTCGGCAAGACTATAGCCGGGACGCCGGGACGGCTCGATCGGCAATTTGATGGATTGTCGGGGCGAGGTTGAATTGGTGATAGCGGACAGGGCCCTTCGAGACGGGCGTTGAAGGGCCCTCCTCAGGGTGAGGCCGGAAAATGGAATGGCTCACCCTGAGGAACCGCGTTAGCGGTGTCTCGAAGGGTCCTGCCTGACGAATTGGCGTCGCGCGGAAGCCGGCTTACTTGTACCGGTCGATCGCCTGGCGCTTGGCCTCGTCCCGGCGTTCTCCGCCGTAGAGCAGACCGGCGGCGGTAAAGGCGATGGAGAGTCCGAAGGCGGAGAGGGTCGCGCCCATGCCCCAGTACGGGCCGTATTCCCGCCAGATGAACAGAATGCCGTACCAGAAGGCGCCGAAGGAGCAGACGGCGGCGAGCAGCAGGAAGCCCATGCGCACCGCGAGCCCGCCGAGCCGGTTGGCCGACATGAATTCGCGGAACGCAGCGCTGGTCTCGGCCTCGCGCACCGCCTTGGTGATCTCCTTGCGCGCGGTCTTGGCCCAGTCGCGGTAGTTCATGCCGGTCTTGCCGTCGCCGCGTTCGGGGTTGAGGATCATATCCTTCAGATGATCGACGATCTCCTGAGCGCGTTCCTCGGCGGTGCGTTTCTTCAGGCTCGGGAAGATCGGTTCGGGTTTGTCGCGTTGCTCTTCACCTGGCATCGGCTCGCGCAGGAGGTCGAAGGCGGTGGCCGGTCGGTCAAGGCGGTCCTGGCGGCGCGCCGGTGCGCGGGTGCCGGAGTGAAATCCGCTCGGGGAATCTTGACGGCTCATCGCGATCCGTGTCTGCAAATTATGCTTGGCCATAGGCCATCCGCTCATTCAGGTAGCGATTCAACGTCGCGCGGGCAAGCATGTCCAGACCTTCGAGCGTGATCGACAGGGACACGTCGCTCGGATCATAGCGCTTTACCTCGGCGGTCGCCTTGAACAGTGCGCCCGGTCCGGCGGTCGGCACCAGGACCCGGACCTCGGCCCGGTCGGACGGCTGCAGGGCGCCGTAGTAGTTCGCGATCTTCATGCCTTCGGTGCTCCAATTGTCGATCGCGTAGGGGGTGTTTCCGATCACGATGGTCATCGGCGCGCTGATGCGCCGGCTTCCCCGGCGATCGGCGGACTTGGAGGGACGGGAGGTTTTTGACTGTGGCATCGTGGCAACCTCATCAGGCTATCGTGCTCCCGGAACTGCAAGCCTTGTGCCAAAAATATGCGCCGAATTTTCCCGGTTCGCCGGCACCGAAAGCCTAGGGTTTGCCTTGTGTTTCGATCTCACCCGATTTCAGAACGGGAAGATTTTGCCGTCGTCGGGGGCTAGTCGTGCCGGGCAATCTGTCCCCGCGAGGGCCAGGCCGGCCGGGTCGCGATGTCCTTCGAGCCGCATGATGAGCAGCGCATCCTGGTGCCGATCTCGGGTACCGGAAAGGCCGGACCGAGCTGTTGTACCAGCATCGCGGTGGCCGCCTCGGCATTGTGGCCGCACCGGTTGCACCAGCAAAATACGCCGATCCCGGCGCGCTTGAGATCACCCAGCGACGCCGCGCGCCGTCCACGCTCTTCCCGATCGATCGCGCTTTCCTTCAATCGTCCCATGACATGCCTCTGTTCTTTGGAATGAGAACATATCAAGAACATTTGGATTTCGACAAGAGGCCGCGGGCCCCGCGCGGCGGATTTTCGTCGTATCAGGACGGGCGGAAATCTTGGAGCCGGACTAACCCTTGACCAGCCGGGGAAGGGAGCGGAAGCGGTTCATGACCGCTGCCAGTGAGCCTGAGGATGTAACCGGCTTAGGTCCGTTGAAGAGCGCGAATTCGGGATCGGTTTGGCCTGGCTTCTGGGTTTTGACGACGGAATAGAGCGGATGTTCGCGGCTGCTTCTGAAGATCGAGAAGGTTGCCATGTTCCCTCCGCGATCGATGGCATAGTCGCGCCAGTCGCCCTTGATGACACCCATACTGTACGCGGAGAGAATCTCGCCGAGTTCCCGCTTGCTGAAAAATACCTCGCGCTTCCCTCGACGGGTGTTGTTCAGTCGGATCAGATTCGCCATCGTCGGATGTCAGGCTCCGTATTGCCGTGCAATGACGATAGTGTTCCCGAAAAAGTCAGGCTGGTAAAGCATTTGAAGCCGCTGGCGGGACGAAGGATCGGTATTCTGCGATTCAGGTGGGTAAAGCGCCAGGTTTCGGCCTCGCGCCGTTTGATTTCACCGGCTTGCGGGAGTAGGGTGCGGCGCTTCAGGAGCGCGGCGCCAAGCGGGCCGCGCGCGACATCGCGGAGAACGGCGTGGCCGATATCTTTCAGGAAATCGACGAGGAACTTCGCCAGGATCGCGCGGCCAAGTTGTGGGCCCGTTACGGCAATTACGTGATCGCGGTGGCGGTGCTGATCGTGCTCGCGGTCGGCGGATACAAATTCTGGACGGCACGGGACCTGGAAAAGCGTCAGACCGAGTCGGCGACCTATCAGGACGCGGTCTCCCGGGCGGGAGGCGGCGATATCGAGGGCGCGATTGATTCGCTGGGAGGTCTCGCGCGGGACTCGGCGGATGGTTACGGCGTGCTCGCCCGGCTTCGTCAGGCTGCTCTGGCCGCCAAAAAAGGAGACCTCGAGGCGGCGGCGCTGGCTTATGGCACGGTCGCGTCGGATAGCGCGGCGCCGGACATCCTCAGGGATCTCGCGCGTGTGCGCTCGGTCGCTGCGCGCGTCGAAACGGCGGATCCGGCGGAGTTGAAAACGGCCTTGGCCCCGATCGCGGTGGCGGGGAACCCGTGGCGTCCGATGGCCTTGGAACTTCAGGGAATTCTGGCGATCAGGACCGGCGACATGACGGCCGCGCGCGCGGCTTTCACCGAGCTTTCGGATTCGGCGGATACACCGCGGGGCATGCGGGCCCGTGCCGCCGAGGTTCTCAAGGCTCTCGGCAAGTAAAGGGCGCTCCCCTCGGTGATCAGAACATTCACAGGAGCATCGGGTTTGGCGCGTCGAGCCTCGGTTCTGGCGGCGATCCTGCTGCTTTCGGCCTGCTCCAAGGGGTTTTTCGGCGAGACCAAATCCTCTCCGCCGCTGCCGGGAGAGCGTATTTCAATCATGGCGCTGGAGCGTTCACTCCAGCCTGACGCGGGCATTTCGGACCTGCAGATCGCCCTGCCGCGACCGGCGACCAACGCGGATTGGCCGCAGCCCGGCGGCGACGCCGATCACGTGATGGGGCATCCTGCTCTCGCGGATGTTCCAGCCAAGGTCTGGACCGCGGATATTGGTGCCGGCGCAGAGCCCGAGGCGGCCCTTCTGGCGTCGCCGGTTGCCCGGGATGGCCGGATATTCACGTTAGATTCAAAAGGCATGCTGAGTGCGTTCAACACCGGATCCGGAGAGCGCCTCTGGAAATTCGACACGCGCTCTCCCAACGAGGAGGACGTCGTCTATAGCGGTGCCATAACAACCGGAGACGGGAAAGTCTTCGCGGCGACCGGGGTCGGCGAGGTGGTGGCGATCGCGCAGGAAGACGGAAAAGAGCTTTGGCGGGTGAACGCCCAAGGCCCGATCCGAGGCGCGCCGACCTTTAGCGCGGGCCGGGTGTTCGTCACCACGATCGACAATCAGGCGCTCGCCTTGTCCGCCGATACGGGAGAGCGGGCCTGGGTGCATTCCGGGATTTCCGAAAATGCGGCTCTGCTTGGCGGCGCCAGTCCGGCCGTGAAGGACAGCGTGGTCGTTCTACCCTATTCATCGGGAGAACTTTTCGCTCTCAAGGCTGAGACGGGACGGGTGTTCTGGGTCGATAACCTGAGCGAGGTCCGACGCGCGAACGCGGTGACCAGCCTTGCGGATATTCGCGGTAATCCGGTGATCGACAACGATATTGTCGTTGCGATGAGCCATTCCGGGCGGATCAGTGCCCTCGACTTCAAATCCGGGGCGCGGCTCTGGGATCGCCGGATCGGCGGCACCCATACTCCCTGGATCGCCGGCGAGTTCATCTTCGTGCTGTCCAACACGGGCGAAGTGATCGCATTGACGCGCCGGGACGGCCGGGTGCGCTGGATAACCCAGCTCCCGCAATTCGAAAGCCCGGACGATCGCGAAGGCGCCATTCAATATGCGGGGCCAGTGCTGGCGGGTGATCGTCTGATTGTCGCCTCCTCGCTTGGGGAATTGCGCACGATCTCGCCCTATACCGGGGACCCGCTCGGGATCGTGGATATCGGGGACCGGGTTTTCGTTGCGCCGATCGTCGCCGGCGGGACCCTCTATGTCCTGACCGACAAGGCCCGCCTGATCGCCTATCGTTAGGGCGCCGGCACACTTCGGACACCTAGCATGAGCTTGACCATCGCCATCATCGGCCGCCCCAATGTCGGCAAGTCGACGCTGTTCAACCGGCTGGTCGGCCGGCGCGAGGCGATCGTCGACGATATCCCCGGCGTGACCCGGGACCGGCGCGAGGGGCGCGGCCGGATTTCGGATCTGGAGTTCCGGGTTTTCGATACCGCCGGGCTTGAGGATGCCGAGGATTCGGCCCTCGAGGGACGGATGCGCCGCCAGACCGAGGCCGCCGTCGCCGAGGCCGATGTCGTACTGATGGTGATTGACGCGAAGGCGGGCATCACCCCGATAGATGAGCATTTCGCCCGGTGGCTGCGCCGTGAACAGGACAAGGTGGTCCTGGTTGCCAACAAATGCGAGGGGCGGGCGGGGACCGGCGGATTGCTTGAAGCCTTCTCGCTTGGGCTGGGTGAGCCGGTGGCGATTTCGGCCGAGCATGGCGAGGGGCTCGCGGATCTTTATCAGGCGGTGGTTCCGTTCGTACGGGACGACGATGGGACTGCTGGCGCCGCCGAGATCGAGGAAGACGGCGACGACATCATCGACGAATCTCCCGACGGTTCGGACATCTGGCGGGACATCAAGGCGCCGAAAGTGCTGCGACTGGCGATCGTCGGACGCCCGAATGTCGGCAAATCCACCCTGATGAATGCGCTTTTGGGGGAAAACCGGGTGCTGACCGGACCGGAAGCCGGGATCACCCGTGACGCGATCCAGGTCGACTGGTCGTGGAAGGACCATCCGATCCAGCTCGTCGACACGGCCGGCCTCAGGCGCAGCTCCAAGGTCTGGGGGCGCCTGGAACGGGCCTCGGGCGCCGACACGCTTCGGGCGATTCAATACGCCCATGTCGTGGTGCTTATGCTCGATGCGACGATGATGCTGGAGCGTCAGGATCTGACCATCGCCAGAACCGTCGTCGAGGAGGGTCGGGCGCTGATCCTGGCGGCGAACAAGTGGGATATCGTGACCGACAAGCAGGCGGCGCTGCGCCAGTTGCGCGACCGTATACAGACCTCGCTGCCGCAGGTGCGTGAGATCCCCTACATCACCGTGTCGGCATTGCGTGAACGTAATCTCGACCGGTTGTTCGATACGGTTTTGGACGTCTATGACATCTGGAACCGCCGGGTCGCGACGGCCCGGCTCAACCGCTGGCTGTCCGTCATGCTGGACCGTCATCCGCCGCCGCTCGCCAAGGGGCGGCGGGTGCGTTTGCGCTATATCACTCAGTCCAAGACCAGGCCGCCGACCTTCGCCTGCTTTTGCAATCAGCCGGATGCGCTGCCCGATGCCTATGTCCGCTATCTGGTAAACGGGTTGCGGGACGATTTTGGTCTTCCCGGCGTGCCGATCCGGTTTATGCTTCGCGGCGGACGGAACCCGTATGTTGACAAGGACGACTGAATGCGGTCGAGCAGGGATGACGGCGCGTCGCCCGGGCGGGGGGGCGGAATGAGGTCTCGGCGAAATCTCGACCGGCAGGTCACGGTCGACGACATCGCGAAGCTGTATGACGCGCTCCTGCGGGTTCAGAACAAGCGCTACTGCCGGCGGTGGGACATGAATACCAGCCACATGGGACGGCGGAAGAACCGTCAGATCGTTCAGGACGACGTGCGTCTGAAACGCATCAATGATCGTGCCGAGGGTATCCGCTTCGCGCTCGGCCATGAGGACCTTGCCTACCGGCAGCGCAAGGAACTCGAGCAGACCCTCAGGAATCTGGAACTTGCCGCCGCCGGCATAGAGCGGCTGTTGCAAAAATAGGACGTCGCGTTTCTTCAGGCGTCGATAAGATCGCCGTGCGTCAGGCAGTCGGGCGATGCAAGTTCCAGGAATAGCGGAACGAGTTCCTCGGGTGCCTTCAGGCTCGCGGGATCCTCGCCGGGGAACGCGGCGGCACGCATGCCGGTCCGGGTCGGCCCGGGATTGATCATGTTGATCCGAAGTCTGCTTTTGACATTCTCGGCCGCGTAGCTGCGCACCATGGCCTCCAGCGCCGCCTTGCTGACCGCATAGGCGCCCCAGAACGGTCTGGCGCCACGTGCGGCGGTCGAGGAGACGAAAATCGCCCGGCCGGCGTCGGACAGCCGCAATAGCGGGTCCATGCTGCGCACCAGGCGTTGATTGGCGGTGAGATTGACCGCCATCACTTCTTCCCAGAGTTTCGGGTCGTACTGGTGGATTGGCGTCAGTTGCCCGAGCGCTCCGCCATTGGCGACCAGAATGTCGAGCTTTCTCCATCGCTCATAGATGTTGCCGCCGAGGCGGTCGATCGCCGGGGTGTCTTGCAGGTCCATTTCGACCAGGGTCGCGGAGCCGCCGGCGGCGCGGATTTCATCGTCGACCTCCTCCAGACCACCGATGGTCCGGGCGGTCAGGATCACATGCGCGCCCTCGGCCGCAAATCCCTTGGCCACGGCGGCGCCGATGCCGCGCGACGCGCCGGTGATCAAGGCGATGCGATCTTTCAGCAAGTCACCCACGGCAGGCCATCCGCAACGGGTTTCAGGATGCTTCGGCGAGCAGCGACAATTGCGCCCCGCGCGCGCCGCCGTCGTGATCGATCAGCCGAATCGGATAGTCCCCGGTCAGACAGGCATCGCAATACCGCGGTGCGTTCGGGTCGCGCCCGACCTCTCCCATAGCCCGGTAGAGGCCGTCGAGCGACACGAAGGCGAGACTGTCGACGCCGATCAGCTTGGCCATTTCGTCGATCGACATGCGGGCGGCAAGCAGTTTTTCGCGTTCCGGCGTGTCGACCCCGTAGAAACAGGAATGGGTGGTCGGCGGACTGGCGATCCGCATGTGAACTTCCCGTGCCCCGGCGGCCCGGACCATCTCGACGATTTTCGTCGATGTGGTGCCGCGGACGATCGAGTCGTCGACCAGGATCACCCGGTTGCCGGCCAATTGCGCCCGATTGGCGTTGTGCTTGAGTTTCACGCCCAGGTGCCGGACATGGTCGGTCGGCTCGATGAAGGTGCGTCCGACATAGTGGTTGCGGATGATCCCGAGCTCGAAACGAATGCCTGACGCCTCGGCATACCCCACAGCGGCGGGAACGCCCGAGTCCGGGACCGGCACCACGACATCAGCGTCGACATGACTTTCCCGCGCCAGTTCGGAGCCGATGGCTTTGCGGGCGTCGTAGACGCTCTGGCCTTCGACGATACTGTCGGGACGGGCGAAATAGATGTACTCGAACACGCAGAACCGCCCCGGGCGCGGTGCGAAGGGGCGGAAGGACTGCACGCCTTTCTCGGATAGAACGATCATCTCTCCGGGCGCGACATCCCGCACGAATTCCGCCCCGACGATATCGAAGGCACAGGTCTCGGAGGCCAGGATGTGGGCATCGCCCAACCGCCCGAGCACCAGCGGGCGGACACCATAGGCATCCCGGACGCCGATCACGGAGTTCTGGGTAAGGCATACCAGCGAAAATGCGCCTTCGATCTGCTCCAGCGCCTCCACCATCCGGTCGGCCACGGTGGCGGCCTTGCCGCGCGCCATCAGATGCACAATCGTCTCGGTATCGGTTGTCGACTGGAACAGGCACCCGTGCTTGACCAGATCCTGGCGCAGTTCCAGAGCGTTCGTGAGATTTCCGTTGTGGCAGATCGCCAGACCGCCGAGATCGATCTCCGCGAACAGCGGCTGGACGTTGCGAAGATTGGTTCCGCCGGTGGTCGAATAGCGGTTATGGCCGATGCCGGCATGCCCGACGAGTTCCCGCATCGCATCCGAGGAACTGTCGCCGAAATTCTTGCCCACATGACCGAGGCCGCGCCGGGCGTGGAACTGGCTTCCGTCCCACGTCACGATGCCGGTCGCCTCCTGACCCCGGTGTTGCAGGGCGTGCAGGCCGAGCGCGGTATGAGCGCCTGCGTCCGGAGACCCGAAGATGCCGAATACAGCGCATTCTTCATGCAAATGGTCGTCGTCGGGATGCGAATCGGGATGTGTCACGTCGCGCTCCAAGTGGCGAAATCCGGGACCAGATCCTCGTCGATCATGAGCGACTCCAAGGCTTGTCACGGAAACGTCACTGAAGGTTCTTGATGGTGCGGTTCATCACCGCGCGTTCGTCATCAGTATAGCCTGAACCGGGCTCCGGCGCACCGGCTTTAACCGGCGGGCTGACCAGACGCTCAAGGATCATGTCCTTGGCGGCGCCGCGCGCGGCAGAGTCAACGGCGCTGAGACGCGGCCTCAGATGCGCCGGCATGAGACGGACCAGCAGATCCGCGCCGGACCGCGCGAGCGGCAGGGATTTCGCGCCGCTCAGCCAGTTCGGATAGTCGCGGTCATCGAGAGCCCATTGGATCATCAGAAACGACAGCGAGATCAGGACCGCGCCCCGCGCGAGGCCGAACAGAAATCCGAGCGATTTGTCGATTGCGCCCAGAGCCTCCACCCGCATGGCGCGGGCCACATAGTGTGAAAGCAGGGACAGCGCGATCACGGTAATCAGGCCGATCGCAAGACCGGCGGCCCAGGGGACAAGCGCCGGGTCCGGCACCACTCCGGCAAGGCTGGGCGCGAGCAGCGGAAACCCATACACACCTGCGAAGAAGGCGGCGATCCAGGCGCCGATCGACAGGGCTTCGCGAATAAAACCCCTGAAGAACGCCAGGAAACCCGAAATCAAAACGACCGCCAGAACCACGAGATCGGTCAGATTGATGGGCAGTTCATTCATCTGGAGACTCTCCGCGCGCCGAATCGATCCTGGCCGGTGTCAGCCGGCGCGCCGGCCGATATTGCTGTCGTCCTGAAACATGGTGACGAGGTCCTGAAGTGTCGAGATTTCATCCACCCGCATCGTCGTTTCGGCGCGGGCTTTCTTGGCCTTGTTCTTGCCGGACGAGGGGATAAGCGCGCGGGTAAAGCCGAGTTTCGCGGCTTCCTTGAGCCGCCCATCGGTATGACTGACCGCCCGAACCTCGGCCGACAGACCGATTTCGCCGAAGATGACGCATTCCATGGGGGCCGGAATTCCGGATAGCGAAGAGAGGAGGGCGGCGGCGACGGCGAGATCAGCCGCCGGCTCGGAGATCTTCAAACCTCCGGCGACATTCAGATAAACGTCACTGCCGGCGAAACTCACGCCGCACCGTGCCTCCAGAACAGCGGTGATCATCGCCAGCCGTCCAGAATCCCAACCGATCACCGCGCGCCTGGGCGTCCCGAAAGGCGAGGGCGCGACCAGCGCCTGGATTTCGACCAGCAGCGGGCGCGTACCCTCCATCCCGCCGAACACGCTGGCCCCGGATACATCATCCCGGCGCTCGCCGAGGAACAACGCGGAAGGATTGGTGACCTCGGCAAGGCCGCGTTCGGTCATTTCGAAGACGCCGATCTCGTCGGTCGGCCCGAACCGGTTCTTGACCGACCGCAGTATCCGGAACTGATGGCCGCGCTCTCCCTCGAAGTAGAGAACCGTATCCACCATGTGTTCCAGCACCCGGGGCCCGGCGATGGTGCCTTCCTTGGTGACATGGCCGACCAGCAGCACCGCCATGCCGCGCTTCTTGGCGACCCGGATAAGTTCCTGAGCCGAGGCACGGACTTGTGAGACCGTGCCCGGAGAGGAATCGAGCGCATCGACATACATGGTCTGGATCGAATCGATCACCAGCACCTTGGGCGCATCCGGCCCGTCGATGCTGGCGAGAATGTCGCGCACATTGGTGGCCGCCGCCAAACGGACCGGCGCCTGTTCCACGCCAAGCCGGATCGCCCGCATGCGCACCTGGTCCAAGGCCTCCTCGCCGGAGACATAGACACAGTCGGCCTGCTCGGCGAGCTTGGCGACGACCTGAAGCAGCACGGTCGATTTGCCGATCCCCGGATCGCCTCCGATGAGCACCGCCGACCCGGGAACCAGACCGCCGCCGAGAACCCGATCGAACTCGGCTATACCGGTCGCGTTCCTCGGCGCCCAGTCGAGCGCCCCGGCAAGCGGGACGAACGGAATTGTCTTGCCCTTGGAGCCGCCGCGCACGCCGGGTGTCGGGGCGTCGGCGACCTCCTCGATCACCGAATTCCAGGCCTCGCAGGAATCGCAACGGCCACTCCAGCGGGGGTGGACCGCACCACATTCCTGACAGACATACCGGCGCGCCGGCTTGGCCATGGTGAGCTTGCTCCCTCGTGATTCAATCCACTAGTGCCGCCGGGTGGCGAAAGCGATCGGTCCCTCGACCCGGCCATGGACGAACTGGTCCACATAGTCGTTTCCGGACGTGTCGACGGCCTCCGCCGGACCGAGCCAGATGATCCGTCCATCATAGAGCATGGCGATGCGATCACCGATCCGCTTGGCGCTTTCCATGTCATGGGTGATGGTCAGCGCCGTCGCTCCGAGTTCGCGCACGCATTTCAAGATGAGCTGGTCGATCACATCGCCCATCACCGGATCGAGCCCGGTCGTCGGCTCGTCGAAAAGCAGGATATCCGGCTCTGTCGCTATGGTTCTGGCCAGGGCGACGCGCTTGCGCATGCCGCCGGAAAGTTCGGCCGGATACATTGATCCGACGCTCTCGTCGAGGCCGACCTGCGCGAGTTTCTCCAGTGCCGTCACTCGGGCCTCGGCGGCGGAGCGGCCCTGGGCGCTGACCAATCCGAAGGCGACATTCCCCAGAACCGACAGCGAATCGAACAGCGCCCCGTTCTGGAAAAGCAGGCCGAAGCGGGCCATCTTGGCCTCGCGTTCGGCGGCGGACAGGCCGGTGAGGAGATCGCCGTCGAGTTCGATCGTGCCGCTGTCCGGTTCCATCAGGCCGACTAGGCATTTGATCAGAACCGATTTGCCGGTTCCCGAACCGCCGATCACCACGACCGACTCTCCGGCCGCGATTTCAAGGTTAAGGTTCCTCAAGACATGATTGGCGCCGAACGCCTTGTTCATGTCGCGGATCAGAATCTTGGGACGATCGCCGGAAGCCATCTGAAACCCGCGCTATTGCGAGAAAAACAGAGTGGTGATCCCGTAGTTCGCCACCAGGATCAGAATAGAGGCCGAGACAACGGCATTGGTCGTCGCCGCGCCGACGCCCTGGGCGCCGCGACCCGACCGGTAGCCGTGGTAGCATCCCATCAGGGCGACGAGAAATCCGAAAGCCGCAGCCTTGACGAGACCGGAGATCACATCAAGCGGCTCCAGGAATTCGATGGTGCGCTGCAAATAGGTTCCGGCATTGAATCCCAGCTTGTAGACACCGACGATATAGCCTCCGAAGACGCCGATAATATCGCCGACCAGCACCAGAAACGGCAGACTGATCACGCCGGCCAGGATGCGCGGGGCCACCAGGTATTTGTAAGGATTGGTGGACAGCGTGGTCAGGGCGTCGATCTGTTCGGTGACCCGCATGGTGCCGATTTCAGCCGCCATCGAGGCACCGATCCGCCCGGCCACCATCAGGCCCGCGAGAACCGGCCCGAGTTCACGGGTGATCGACAGCACGACCACGGTGGCGACGGCTCCTTCCGCCGAGAACCGCGCGAAGCCGGTATAACTTTGCAGCGCCAGGACCATGCCGGAAAACAGGGTCGTCAAGCCGACCACGGGAAGCGAGTAGTAGCCGATTTCCAGCACTTGCTTGAAGAGTATGCGCGGATAGAAGGGCGGGCGCACGCAATGCGAGACCGAAAGAGCGGCGAAAATCACCAGACGCCCGATCGCGGCGAGGAAGTCGAGAAAGGCGCGCCCGATCGCGGCAAGAGGGTTCATGTCTCACTCGGGTCCCGTGTTCGCGGAGAGCGCCGCCGCCTGGTCTTTCGGCCGCGCCGGCTCATACACGCGGTGATATCGCCGACCGAGGCTGGTAAGAACCTCGTAGGAAATCGTCCCCGCGGCCGCTCCCGCATCGTCCGCCGTGACTTGGTTTCCCAGAAGTTCCACGAACATTCCAGGGCGCGCGTCGTCGGGCGGGACGCTGGTGACGTCGACGGTGATCGCATCCATCGAGACGCGTCCTATCACGGGCAGGCGGTTCCGGCCAAGATAGACATGCGCCTGGTTCGATCCGGAGCGCAGGTAACCGTCGGCGTACCCCGCGCCCACCGTGGCGATCCGGCCCTTGGATCTCACCATGTGCGTGCCACCATAGCCGACCGTCATTCCCGGGGTGACTTCGCGGATCTGCAGGATGCGGCCTAGCAGCCGCACCACCGGGCGCATCGGATTGGGAGCATTCGCGAGAGGGTTTCCGCCATAGATCGCGACCCCCGGCCGGGCGAGGTCGAAATGAAATCGTGGCCCAAGAAAAATGCCGCCGGAATTGGCGAAACTCGCGCTCATGGCCGGAAGCCGGGCGCGGGCCGTCTGGAACCGGGCGAGCTGTGCCTCATTGGCCGGATTTTCAGGCTCATCCGCGCAGGCGAGATGCGAGATCACGTGCCGCCAGTTCGCGCCGTCGAATACCTCCGGGGCCGCCGCGACCCGGTCGAGATCGCTCGGCGAAAGGCCGAGACGGTTCATGCCGGTGTCAACATGCAGCATTGCGTCCAGAGCTCGGCCGACGCGGCGGCAATGCATGCGCCAGAGGTCGATCTGACCGGGATCGTTTACAATCGGGATCAGACGGTGAGTGACGAAGCTGTCCTCGGTTCCCGCCAGGATCCCGCCCAGCACGGCGATTTCGATATCGCTCGAGGGCAAGACTTCCCGCAGACTGGCGCCTTCGTCGACGGTCGCGGCGAAGAAGGTCCTGCATCCCTCGGATGCCAGGGTTGGCGCCACCTCCGCGGCGCCGAGACCATAGGCATCCGCCTTTATCGCGACCCCGCAACGGGTTGCGCCGAGGCGGGATTTCAGAAACCGGTAGTTTTCGGCGACGGCGCCGAGATTTATGTGTAGCAGGGATGCAGCCGTCGACGCGCCCGGATCGGCCGCGCCCGCAATCATCAAAAGCGTTCCGGCAGATGGTCTTCGGGAATGAAATCCGAAAACTTGGTCGTCGGGCCATGGAAATGCATGGTGACGGTGCCGGTCGGTCCGTGGCGCTGCTTGCCGATGATCACTTCGGCCTTGCCGTAGGCCTTGTTGCAGCGCTCCTGCCACTGATCGACGCGCTCATGATATTTGTCGTCGCTTTCCTCGGCGCGCTGAACCGGTTCCGCCTTTGCAAGGTAGTATTCCTCCCGGAACACGAACATGACCACATCGGCGTCCTGTTCGATGGACCCGGATTCACGCAGGTCGGCGAGAACCGGCCGCTTGTCCTCGCGCTGTTCGACTGCGCGCGACAATTGCGAGAGTGCGACGACCGGCACGTCCAGTTCCTTCGCAATCGCCTTCAGACCCTGGGTGATCGATGAGATTTCCTGCACCCGGTTCTCCGGCCGTTGTCCGGCGGCGGGGCGCATCAGTTGTAGATAATCGACCACGATCAGACTGAGGCCTTGCTGGCGTTTCAGGCGCCGCGCGCGGGTACGCATCGCCGAGATGGTGATCGCCGGCGTGTCGTCGATAAAGAGCGGCGCGGTTTCCAATTCCTGGCTGGACTGCACAAGCTTCTGGAAATCGTCGTTGCTGAGCTCGCCCCGGCGGATCTTCTCGGACGAAATTTCCGTTGTCTCCGAAAGCACGCGCGCGGCGAGTTGCTCCGCCGACATCTCAAGCGAGAAAAAGGCGACCACCGGTCGTTGGCCGTCCTTGACCGGTTGGGATGTTGCCACGTGAAAGGCGATATTGGTGACCAGCGCCGTCTTGCCCATGGCCGGGCGTCCGGCGAGGATCAGGAGATCCGAGGGATGCAATCCGCCCAGCTGCCGGTCCAGATCCTTGAAGCCGGTGGCGACGCCGGCGAGGCCGCCATCGCGCTTGAAGGCGGCTTCGGCCATTCGCACCGATTCCGTCAGCGCCTCCTTGAAGGGTCGGAAACCGCCCTCGGAGGAGCCGTTTTCGGCAAGCGAGAAAAGCTTGCCCTCGGCGATCTCGATCTGTTCGGTCGCGGGTGTTTCGAGATCCTGCGTATAGGCGTCGTTGACGATGTCCTCGCCGAGGTCGATCAGTTGCCTTCTGATATGGGCGTCGCGGATCGCGCGGCCATAGTCCTCGGCGTTGATAACCGTGACCACCGATGCCGCCAGCCGAACCAGATACTGCGCGCCGCCGACCTCGGAGAGCGCTTCGTCCTGATCGAAAAGCGGTTTCAGGGTTACCGGGTTGGCAATCTGGCCCCGCTCGATCAGTTTGCCGCAGGCTTCGAAGATCCGGCCATGCGCCGGGTCCGCGAATTGCTCCGCCGTGAGGTATTCGCCGACCTGTTCGAAGGCCCTGTTGTTCACCAGGATCGCGCCCAGCAATCCTTGTTCCGCCTCCAGATTGTGAGGCGGCTCGCGCATCGGAACCGGGCTAATGTCCCTCATCCCGAAATTAGTAACATTCGTGGTTTCTTCTTGGGTTGCCATGGTTCCGACCATAGCAGGAACGCACGCCGAAAGCACGGGAATAGAGTCCACAGCTTATAAATTATATAGGTTTTTCAAATAGTTATTTTTGAAAGAAGCTGTTAATTGCGTGAATATCTTCCAATGGGAATTGACCGGCGCCAAGTGAATCGGTCTTAAAAAGAGAACGGCGCGTCGAAGCGCGCCGTCCACCAGGGCATCTTGTTTCGGACCTGACCGGGTGTCTGCCAGCCCCTGGTCCGTGTCTTCAGGAAGCCGGGCTTTCTTCGCTCTCGGCGTCATTGTCCGAAGCGGCTTCGGCCGCCTCGACCGGGGCTTCGAACACCGCCTCGGCGGCGGCCCGCGGGTCCTCGCCCTCGTCCTCATCATCTTCCATGTCGCTGGTTCCGACCGCGTGTCCGAGACGGAGCTGCTGCTCGGCTTCGTCGTTGCTGCGGGCGATATTCACGGTCACCGACACGGAGACCTCCGGATGCAGGGCGATGCGGATCGGCTCAAGCCCCAGGGTCTTCAATGCCCGGTCCAGAATGATCTGCTGACGCGCTACAGTCATGCCGGCGGCGGTGACGGCCTCCGAAATGTCTCTCGCGGTGACCGAGCCGTAGAGCTGACCGCTTTCGCCCGCGGCCCGGATGATCGGGACGGTCAGCCCCGCGATCTTGGCCGCAACCTGTTCGGCCTCGGCCTTGCGGGTGAGGTTATCGGCTTCGAGTTGAGCCTTCTGCGCCTCGAAAACCGAGAGATTTTCCTTGGTTTTGCGCAGTGCCTTTTTCTGCGGCAGCAGGTAGTTGCGCGCATAGCCGGACTTGACCGAGACGACATCGCCCATCTGGCCGAGTTTTTCGATACGTTCGAGAAGGATGACTTCCATAACCTTCGCTCCTACGGAGAAACTTGTTTGACAGGGAGAGGACCGCGGGTCCGATTGATAGCCTGATGCGGGGTCATGTTTGCGAGGACCCCGCGCGAAAGCGGGCTTTCAAGCCCGCGAAGTGGTCGATCAGCCCGACCGCCGTCATGATCAGCATCATCACGTAGCCGGCGATCATCAGCATGGCATAGGTCATGAACAGAATGGCAAAGGGCGATTTGGACCGCTCGGCCAGGCTGTGGGCCACGCCGAGTCCGGATATAAAGATCGGAAAAGAGAGTATCCCGGCGATCGTGATCGCAAGAAATCCGATATCTCCGCCGATCAGAAAATGGACCGGCAGGCATATCGCGAATGCCAGGATCAGCGACCGCGGCAAGACGATTTCCGACATCCGCGGCGTCGGTCTGATGTTGCGGCCGAACCGGGTAAGCAGACCTTGAGCGAGCGAGGCATTCGCCAGGGATGTAAGCATCCCGACCAAAGCGATCGTCACCGGGGCGAAATGCACGATCAGATTTTCGATAGCCGCCATCTGTTCCGGCGAAGGCTTTTCGGCCAGCGTCGGAAGCGTTTCCTGCGGCGCGGACCGGATCACCTGAAGCAGTGGTTCCATGTGACCCGCCACCAGAGCCCGGAAGCCTTCGCCATTGGTCAGACCGAGGCCGAAGACAAACGCCAGCATGGCGATTTGCGGTGCCACGAGCCAAGAGATCAATAGGCCCGCCGGATACCATTGCCGGGTCGTTGCCCCTGAGGGCCCCGTTGTCTGCTGCGACAACGCCGCCTTCCAGGAAATCAGGAACGCGGGCGCGACATGCGTGCAGATATAGACCACCGCGCCAATGCCGCTGGTGACCGCAATCACCACCATTGCCGCGGCCGCTCCGGAGATGCTGACCGCTCTTGCGCCCATCGAAAGGCCGACGAGATACAACGGCAATGGCGCCATAAGGGCGAGCACGAGCGTCCCGATCGACCCGAACTGAGCCGACAGGTACAACCCCGCGCTGATCAGCGAGGCACTCCCCATTTGGAGCCATGCCGATTTCATGCCGCATCGCCGTTTGTTTTCGCCGTTCCGTCCGCCCGCTTAGGCAAGCAGGTAGGGAATAAGAGCCAGAAACCGGGCCCGCTTGATCGCCTTCGACAGATGCCTCTGCTTTTTCGCGGATACGGCGGTGATCCGGCTCGGCACGATCTTGCCGCGCTCGGAAATGAACCGCTGGAGCAGTTTCACGTCCTTATAGTCGATCTGCGGCGCGTGCTTGCCCGAGAAGGGACAGGACTTCCGCCGCCGGGTGAACGGACGGCGGACGGCCGGGCGGGAAATCGTCAGTGTACTCATAATATTGGCTCCCCTTCTCAATCGTCCGAATCATCGTCGCGCTGCGAACGCGGACCATCATCCCGGTCTCCCCGGTCGGAGCGTCCCGGACGGTCCGGGCGGTCGCCGCGGCGGCCCCGGTCTCCCCGTTCCGATCTGGCCTGCATCATGATCGACGGGCCTTCGGGGATTTCATCCAGCCGGATCGTCAGATGGCGCAGCACGTCTTCGCTGATGCCCATGTTCCGCTCCATTTCCTTGACCGCCTCGGACGGCCCGTCGATATGGAACATGGTGTAGTGGCCCTTCCGGTTCTTCTTGATCCGGTAGGCGAGATTCTTGAGGCCCCAATACTCGCGGTTCTTCACCTCGGCGCCATTGTTGGAGAGGATCTCCGCCATCTGGTCGGCGAGCTGTTCGGCTTGCGTATTGGAAAGTTCCTGGCGTGCGATGAACACGCACTCATAGTACGACATTGAAGCTCCTTATGGCTCATCGGAACCCGCATCTCGCGGTCCCAAGCCGGCAGCGCCGGCAAGGAGTTATGTAAAACCCGTCTCCCCGGGACGAAATGCGCCACGCGCAACCCACCCCGGCTTCGGGATCGCGGGACTATACAGATATCGCCGACCGAAGCAAGGCATGTCTCGAAGGCGCGCGCGGCTGTTGATTGTAACGACGGTACGCCGGGCCCGCGGGCTTGACTCAGGCGATGCCGCGCCGTCTTCTGCGAGGAGTGGTCATCAGGAACACGGATGAAATTGAATGGCGGCAAAAAGCACGGGGCGGGCGATCGTTTTTCCGGGTCAGGGCTCGCAGGCGGTTGGCATGGGCAAGGCGTTGGCGGACGCCTACCCGGTTGCAAGAGAGGTGTTTCAAGAGGTGGATGACGCGCTGGGCGACGCGCTCTCCACACTGATGTTCGAGGGACCGGAAGATGCCCTGACCCTGACCCGCAACGCCCAGCCGGCGTTGATGGCCGTCAGCGTTGCCGCCTTGCGGGTATTGGAAAGCGAGAGCGGCGTCGCGCTCGACCGGATGGCCGATTGCGTGGCCGGGCACTCGCTTGGTGAATATTCGGCTCTCGCGGCGGCCGGGGCATTGGATCTCGGCGATACGGCACGGCTGCTGCGGTTGCGCGGCGAGGCGATGCAGACCGCGGTGCCGGTCGGCGCAGGTGCCATGGCGGCGCTGCTCGGCGCCGAGTTCGAGCTTGCGAGGGAAATCGCGGACGCGGCCTCGGCGCACGGTGTCTGTGATCTCGCCAACGACAATGCTCCGGGCCAGGTCGTGCTCAGCGGCGCGAAAAGTGCTGTCGAGGCGGCGGTTGCGCTGGCCTCGGAAAAGGGCATCCGCAAGGCGATCATGTTGCCGGTAAGTGCTCCCTTCCATTGCGCCCTGATGGCGCCGGCGGCCGACCGCATGGCCAAGGCGCTCGCCGAAACTTCGATCAGGGAACCGGCGGTGCCGCTGGTGGCCAATGTGCTCGCGGCGCCGGTGACCGGAGGGCCGTCGGAAATCCGCGACCGTCTTGTCGAACAGGTCACGGCAATGGTGCGCTGGCGGGAATCGGTCCTGTGGATGGCCGGCAACGGCATCACCTCGATCCTCGAGGTCGGCGCCGGCAAGGTGCTGACCGGGCTGCACAAGCGGATAGACCGCAACCTTACCGCCAGTGCGCTCGGCGGTCCGGAGGATGTCGAGGCGGCGGTTGCCGCCGTTACTGCTTAGAGCTAGGCCGGGGAGCGAAGCGATGTTTGATCTGCAGGGAAAGTCCGCGCTGGTAACCGGGGCAAGCGGCGGTATCGGCGGCGCGATCGCCAGAAGTCTGCATGCCAGGGGCGCCGAATTGGTGATTTCCGGCACACGGGCACCAGCGCTTGAGGAACTTGCCTCGACACTCGGCGAACGGGTGCATGTGCTGACCGCTGATCTTGGGGATGCCGACTCCGTCGTCGCCTTGGCGAATGAAGCCGAAAAAGTGGCCGAGGGCGGGATAGACATCCTGGTGAACAATGCGGGAGTTACCCGCGACGGATTGCTGCTCCGCATGAAGGACGAGGATTGGGAGAAGGTCATCGAGGTCAATCTCGGGTCCGGCTTCCGGCTCGCGCGCGCGTTGCTGCGCGGCATGATGAAGCGCCGCTGGGGCCGTATTGTCGGTATCTCCTCCATCGTCGGCGCCACGGGTAATCCGGGACAGGCGAATTATGCCGCCTCCAAGGCTGGCATGGTCGGGTTTTCCAAGGCGCTCGCTGCGGAAGTGGCGAACCGGGGAATTACCGTGAACGTGGTGGCGCCGGGATTCATTCAGACCGCGATGACCGATGTGCTGGGGGATGAGCAACGCGAACGTCTGCTCGCGGGCATTCCCGCCGGACGCCTCGGCCTTCCCGAGGATATCGCGGCGGCGGTGACCTATCTTGCCTCGGAGGAGGCATCATATGTCACCGGAGCGACATTGCATGTGAACGGCGGGATGGCGATGATCTGAACCCGATTTTGCGCCGGCTGGTTTTGAGCGCGGGAAACCGGTCACGAGAAGGGCTATGGGCGACACTGGCGAATCAGGATAAAGTATGTTATTCGCCCGCCCCCATGGAGCGGTGCGACAATCGTGATTGGGCGGAGTGCCGCGAACCACACCATGTGAAACGCGCGATGTGACCGGCGGTACGGACATCGCGCCATAGCAAACGAAATTTGAAAGTCAGGGAAAACCAACATGAGCGAAGTCGCCGATAAGGTTAAGGCCATTGTGTGCGAGCATCTGGGTGTCGAGGCTTCAAAGGTCACCGATACCGCGAGCTTTATTGACGATCTCGGCGCCGACAGCCTGGATACCGTTGAGCTCGTGATGGCGTTCGAAGAAGAGTTCGGCTGTGAGATCCCTGACGACGCGGCGGAAAAGATCGTGACGGTCAAGGACGCGATTTCCTTCATTGAGGGTGCCGCCTAGTCGTCGGATTGCGCCCTGCCTTGCGGCCGGGGCTGCCCGGCCGGATCCTCGGAAGTCACAATAAAACCGTCGGTGAACCTTGATGAGACGCGCTGTCATCACGGGGATGGGTCTTGTCACCCCGCTTGGTATCGGTATCGAAGAAAACTGGAGCCGTTTGCTTGCCGGCCAGTCCGGCATCAAGGCGGTAGAGACTTTCGATGTGTCCGACCTCCCGGCGAAGATCGCCGGCGTGGTGCCTGAGGGGCCGACGAGCGAGGGACTGTTTACCGCCGACGATTGGGTCGAACCCAAGGAGCAGCGCAAGATAGACCGCTTCATCCTGCTCGGCATGGCGGCGGCGGCACAAGCGGTCGCGGATTCAGGCTGGGTTGCCGAGACGGACGAGCAGAAGAACCGTACCGGGGTGATGATCGGCTCCGGCATCGGCGGCTTGCAGCAGATTTATGACAACAGCGTGAAACTGCATGAGAGCGGGCCGAGGCGGATTTCGCCGTTCTTCATCCCAGCGGCGCTGATCAATCTCATATCCGGCCAGGTCTCGATCCGGTTCGGTTTCAAGGGACCGAACCACTCCGTGGTAACCGCGTGTTCGACGGGAGCGCACGCAATCGGTGATGCCGCCCGTCTGATCATGCTCGACGATGCCGATGTGATGATCGCCGGCGGAGCCGAGGCGGCGGTCAATCGGTTGGGCTTTGCCGGATTTGCGGCGGCCCGGGCGCTATCCACGTCGTTCAATGATACACCCGGGACGGCTTCGAGGCCTTGGGACCGCGACCGTGACGGGTTCGTGATGGGCGAGGGATCTGGCGTGGTCGTCATCGAAGAATATGAGCACGCGAAAAAGCGCGGCGCGAAGATCCTTGCCGAGGTCGTCGGTTACGGCTTGTCGGGTGACGCGCACCATATCACGGCGCCCGCCGAGGACGGTGACGGTGGATTCCGGGCCATGGGAAATGCCTTGCGGCGCGCCAAGTTGAACCCGGACCAGATCGACTATGTGAATGCCCATGGGACATCGACGCCATTGGGCGACATGATCGAGCTCGGGGCGGTGCGCAGGCTGTTCGGCGGTGCCCTGGGCACGCTTTCCATGTCGTCGACGAAGTCCGCGATCGGACATCTGCTCGGGGCCGCCGGAAGCGTGGAGGCGATCTTTTCGATCCTGGCCATGCGCGACGGGATCGCTCCGCCGACCCTGAACCTGGACAATCCCTCGGAGGGGTGCGAGGGCGTCGATCTGGTTCCGCACAAGGCCAAGGAACGCAAGATCGAGGCTGCACTCTCCAATTCCTTTGGGTTTGGCGGAACCAACGCTTCCTTGGTTTTCGTGCGCCCCAGGTGACGTTCTGATGGGGCGTTTGCTCCTCTTTGTATTCTATCTTGCCCTTGCGGGAGCGGTTGCCGGCGGAAGTTTGGCCGTCTGGGGTTATGCTCAATTCACCAGACCGGGGCCGCTGAGTGTGCCGAAGGTCGTCGTCATTCCCCGCGGCACAGGCCTTGACCGCATTGCCGCCATGCTCGCCTCGAACGGGGTTATCCAGCATTCAGAGGTGTTTGTCGTCGGCGCCAAGCTGTCCGGAGAGGCGCGCGACCTCAAGGCCGGCGAGTACCGTTTTCCGGAGGGCGCAAGCCCGCGTGACGTATTGGAAATCTTGAAGAGCGGCAAGGCGGAGGTCCGCCGCCTGACTCTGCCGGAGGGCCTGACGGTTGCCGAGGTCGTTGAAAAACTGAAGGCGAGCGATGGTCTCTCGGGCGAGATCGCAACATTGCCCGAGGAAGGCACTTTGTTGCCCGAGACCTATCACTTTTCGTTCGGTGAGGAGCGGGAAGGTATGCTGGAGCGCATGACACGGGATATGTCCAGGTTGCTGGACGAGCTGTGGCCGGCCCGCGCCCCCGACCTTCCATACACCACGCCGCATGAAGCCGTTATCCTGGCATCGGTGATCGAGCGCGAGACCGGACTGGAGGAGGAACGTGGCATCATCGCCGGGGTTTTCGTAAACCGGCTGAAGCTCGGGATGCGGTTGCAATCCGATCCGACCGTCGCCTACGCGATTGCCCCGGGAGGTCTGGATCGTCCGCTTACGAGAGCGGATCTGGAAGCGCCGAGCCCATACAACACCTACGTCGTAAAGGGGTTGCCGGCGGGTCCGATCTGTAATCCCGGCGAGTCTTCAATCCGCGCGGCCCTGAACCCGGTCGAGACCGATTTTCTATATTTCGTCGCCGACGGAACCGGCGGGCACGCCTTCGCCCGGTCGTTGGAGGAGCATAACCGAAACGTCGCGAAATGGCGGCGCGCGAGGCGCGAAAAGTCGGATTGACCAAGTGATCAATTCGACGAGGAGCCTTTTCGAGGCAGCCGCGCGACGATCGCGTCGGTGACGGCGACGGGGATGAGCTGAAGCGTCCACAACAGCGCATACATCCGCCATGGAAACGCGATGCGGGAGCGGTTTCGCGCGAGGCCGGCCCGGATGATGCGCGCCGCCTTGTCCGCCGGCATCAGAAACGGCATGGGAAATCGGTTCGCATCCGTCATGGGCGTGCGGACATAGCCGGGGCAAATGACGGATACCTCGATGCCGGTGCCGGCGTAGGTTCCACGCAGCCCTTCGGCCAATACCCGGACCGCCGCCTTGGTCGCGCAATAACCGGCCGCGCCGGCCAGGCCGCGAAATCCGGCCATCGAACTCATCAGCGCGATCTGCCCCCGCTGCCGGGCCCGCATCAAAGCGATTGCCGGCAGAACGGTGTTCAGGGTGCCGTCGACATTGACGGCGAACAGGTGTCTCGTCTGAGCCTCATCCTCCTCGGCACTCGGGACGCCGGTCGCCGCGGTGATACCGGCATTTGCGATGATCAGATCGAGAGGGGCCGCGGCATCGCAGTCCGCGACCCATTTCTTCATGCCGTCCCGATCGGTCACGTCAATCGCCGTCGCGTGGGCCGTGGCGCCGTGGTCGCCGCATTCCGCCGCCACATGCGCCAGTCGGCCGGAGTCGCGGCCGCCGAGAAACAGCGTCACGCCGGGACCGGCATAGATCCGGGCCAGCGCCTGCCCGATCCCGCTTGAAGCGCCTGTAATCAGGATCGATCTCGGGTCTCGCATCGCGTCCTCCGGCTTGTTGGCGGACAATACACCAGATATAGTGAACTTGCTTGGATCATCATTCAAAATGTTGGGTTTCAGTGACCGTCCTCAGCATGACTGGATACGCAAGGATCGACGGAACTTTCGTTGCCGATCGCCTGGGCCAGACTTGGTCCTGGGGGTGGGAACTGAAGAGCGTCAACGCGCGCGGATTGGACCTGAGGTGCCGCGTCCCCAACGGCTCGGAACGCCTGGATGCGGAAGCCAGAAAGATCCTGGGTGGCGCTCTCACGCGAGGATCTGTGACCGCGCAACTGTCGGTTCAATGTCAGGAGACCCGCTCGTCTCCGAGAATCAACCGGGCCCTCCTGAACGACATCATGCATTTGCAGGAAGCTCTGGAGGCTGAAGGCGCGGTATTCCCCTCGCCGCCACGGCTGGATGTTCTGCTGACCATCAAAGGCATGATCGATGACAGCGAAGCTCAGACGCTGGACGATGCCGAGCGAGCGGCCCTCGACGCCGCCGCAATGACCGGTCTGTCTACGGCTTTGCAACAACTGCTAGACATGCGTGGAGAGGAGGGGCGCCGTCTTCACCAGATTTTGGATGATCATCTCTCCACTTTGGATACCTTGTTGAACCGGTGCAAAGCGCGGGCGGCGGATCAGGTTGGAGTCTTCAAGGAGCGTCTGGCCGGGCAATTGAAGGAGCTTCTGGACGCGTCGCCGCCGGTCGCCGAGGATCGTCTGGCCCAGGAACTCGCCCTGCTCGCCACCAAGGCGGATATCCGAGAGGAAATCGAACGGCTGGGCGCGCATCTGGGAGCCTGCCGTGACTTGCTGGCATCAGAGGGCGCGGTCGGGCGGCGCCTTGATTTTCTCTGCCAGGAGTTGAACCGGGAAGCCAACACCATCTGCTCCAAATCGGCGGATCTGTCGATCATCGCGATCGGTTTGGAACTGAAATCCGTCATCGAGCAATTCCGCGAACAAGTACAGAACGTCGAATAGGGGGCGGGCGTGGGAGCAACCAATATCCGTCGGCGGGGGCTGATGCTCGTACTGTCCTCGCCGTCCGGGGCGGGTAAGACCAGTATTTCCCGCCGGCTTCTCAAGATCGACAAGGGGCTTGAGATGTCGGTCTCGGCGACCACGCGGCCCCGCCGTCCGGGCGAAACGCACGGGATCGACTATTACTTCGTCGATCCGGGAAAGTTCCGCGAAATGATCGACGCGGGCGAACTGCTCGAGCACGCGAAGGTCTTCGATCACTACTACGGCTCGCCGAAAGCGCCGATCGAGTCGGCTTTGGCGCGCGGCCAGGACATTCTCTTCGACATCGATTGGCAAGGCACGCAGCAACTGGCGGAAAGCGCGCGCAGTGATCTTGTCCGGGTGTTCATTCTGCCGCCGTCGACCGCGGAACTGGAGCGGCGCCTTCGGGCCCGCGCTCAGGATCCCGCCCATGTCGTGGCTAGCCGCATGGCCCGCACGATGGATGAGATCAGCCACTATCCCGAATACGATTACATCATTGTGAACGACAATCTCGACGATAGTGTCGAGAAGGTCCGCTCGATCCTTACGTCAGAGCGTCTGCGGCGCGAACGGCAGCTCGGACTTACGGACTTCGTGAAGCGGCTGCGCGAGAAACAGTGATCAGCCGCGCTCGGCGTAGACCCGGGACAACCGGCAGAAGGCTTCAATGCTGAGAGACTCGGGTCTTGCGGTCGGATCGATATCCGCCGCGCGAAGCAGAGCTTCTCCACCCAGGCCTCGCAGGCTCGCCCGCAGCATTTTCCGCCTCTGGCCGAAAGCCGCGGCGGTTAGCTTCTCGAGCAGGTCCCGGTCCGCCGGATAGAGCGGCTCGGCGCGTGGTACGAGGCGAACCAGGGCGGAGGTTACCTTCGGCGGCGGGGTGAAGGCGCTTGCCGGCACCTCGAAGGCAATGCTTGCCCGTGCCAGCCATCCGGTGATGATTGCCAGTCGGCCGTAATCGGCATCACCGGTGTCGGCGCATAGTCTGAGACCGACCTCCTTTTGCACCATGACGGTTATGCTTTCGAAGGCCAGACGATCCCGCAGCCAGTCGATGATCAAGCGGGTGGCGATATTGTACGGCAGATTCGCGACCAGACGCCGGGGCGCGTCGCCAAGTTCGGCGGCGTTCAGTTTCAGGGCATCGCCCTCGATCACCGTCAGGCGGCCATCCGCGATGTCCGAGAGATGGCGGAGCGGTTCAATCGCTCGGGCATCACGCTCAATGGCGATGACCCGCGCCGCCCCCTCGATCAGGAGCGCGCGCGTCAGGCCGCCGGGCCCGGGACCGATCTCGATCGTTGTGCCCTGGTCGATCGGTCCGGCGGCCCTGGCGATCTTCCGTGTCAGGTTGATATCGAGCAGGAAATTCTGCGCCAGCGCCTTACGTGCTGACAGCTGATACTCCGCAATCGTCTGTCGGAGCGGCGGCAAGGCGAGAACCCGTTGCGCGACGCTTTCCGTCATGAAGCGGCGCGCATACTGCGATGGCGGGCAATGTCCCGGGCCATGCATAGCGCGGCGACTAGGCTTTCCTCATTCGCCTTGCCGGTGCCTGCCAGATCGAGGGCCGTGCCGTGGTCCGGTGATGTGCGAACGAAGGGCAGGCCTATGGTCACATTCACGCCGCCCCAGAAATCCAGCGTCTTGATCGGGATCAGCGCCTGATCGTGATACATGCACAGTGCCGCGTCATAGCGTCGGCGCGCGGCGGCGTGGAACATACTGTCAGCCGGCAGGGGGCCTTCAATCAGCAGGCCCTCGGCTCTGAGGGCGGCGATTGCGGGCGTGATGATATCGCCATCCTCGGCCCCGATCGATCCATCTTCTCCCGCGTGTGGATTAAGCCCGGCGACTGCGAGTCGCGGCGCATCGAGACCGAAATCGGACCGCAGCGAGGACGCCGTGATCCGCGCGGTTTCGATGATCAGATCCTGGGTCAGGATGTCCGCGATCCGCCGGATCGGCTCGTGGATGGTCACGGGCACGACTCGAAGCTCCGGCGAGGCAAGCATCATGACGGATCGCCCACCGCCGGCGAGATCGGCGAGGTATTCCGTGTGTCCGGGATGCGGGAAGCCGGCCAAATGAAGCGTATGTTTTTGTATGGGGTTGGTCACGATGGCGGCGGCGTCGCCCGCTACGACCATCGAGACCGCATCCTGAATGGCGGTGATGACGGCTGGGGCGGTTTCCGGGTTGGGGCGCCCGGGTTCGGCCTCAAGGGAGCCCTGGCATCGCAAAACAGGCAGGCCGGCGGAAGCGGCGCGTGACGCGTCCGAGGGTGCCGCTATTTCAACGACGGGGATATCAAGCCCCGATCGTCGGGCGAGGCCGCGTACCCGATCCGGCTCATCAATCAAGAAGAATGTCGGCATTCCCGGTCGAGCCCACGCTTTCAGAGCGATCTCGGCG
Source organism: Alphaproteobacteria bacterium (assembly GCA_038116915.1). GTDB lineage: Bacteria > Pseudomonadota > Alphaproteobacteria > Thalassobaculales > Thalassobaculaceae > JADHLJ01. Next base: position 77 of record JAYOEU010000008.1, on the reverse strand, counting down.
CCGACGCCGGCCGGCTCGCCCGGCGTAAGAGCCAGGGGAAGGTCGGCCATCGTGGCGCGGCCGGCCGGCACGGGAGC